>JBMCEH010000001.1:0-56349 GCA_048620775.1 Candidatus Natronoplasma sp.
GGCTTCCACATGGAGTGCCATCGAAACATTTTTTCCATCGAGATATCCGTTTTCTGACACCTCATGCTTTACTTTATCTATGACTGGCATGTGAGCTCGAGCCCAGTCTAACCGTTTCTTTCCTTTAACTACCAAATCATTCATCATATCAAACAACATCTTGAGTAAAACAGGAGGTTCTTATATTTCTTCGGATAAGGTTTTTAAGCGTTTGGACATGAAAAGAAGGGTTTCTTTCAAATTTTCAGCATTATCAAACTCTTCATAAAGGGGCTCTAACTCGAGCATGTTCGGTACTGCTCTAACTACATTATCAACTATGGTTATGTCCGCAGCCTTAGAGGTCCTAGAAAGCGGATTTAAATCGATGGTGATCACCGTTTTCCCCATCTCATTCAAAGCCTGGGCTCGATCACCGTCTTCTAGAGGAACAAGAACCACATCCGATGTATAAATCCCGTCATGAGAACACAATGCTCTTTTGTGATCCAGCCCGGGGATCTCCTCTTCAGGATCTAGACCGTATACTTTCTCTGCGCCATTGAGTTCCAAAAATCGTTTGATCTTACTTATCCTCTCATTCGTTCGATGGAAAAGATTTACTTCGAGTTTTGCATCTAATCTTTTTCCAAGTTCGACAATCTCCTCCGGAACAAGCGCGGCCACATTACCGTTGATGGATATGACGGGATTCTCTGCCTCCATCATCTTAGCGATTGCTTTCCTCTCAGCCATTTTAGCAGTTTTTATGCTCTCTTCTCCGATAAGATAATCGAACATCTCTCCTCTCCCATGCGCTATCAAACCAGCCTTAGAAGTAATACCCTCTTCTACTCCCTCAACCAGAACTTCTCTCATCTTGAGAGAAAGATATCTAGGATGAGACTGTGGTATTTCGACCATATTGTTAGAAGTTTAAGATGGGAACAATATTTATACCATTCGATTAAGATTACAGGATATAGTATAGATCTGAGCAAGATATCTCAAAGAGGAGAAACATATGATCAAAAAAGACTACAAGCAAAGACGTGATGACTTGATAGATAGTCTAATTAGAAAAGGATACATTGAAAGCGATACTGTTGAAAAAGCAATGAGGAAAGTTCCTCGACATGAGTTCGTGCCAGAAAGAGTGAAGGATAGAGCATATATAGATTCACCCCAACCTATCGGTCATGGACAAACCATTTCAGCCCCTCATATGGTCGCTATGATGGTAGAAAACCTAGACCTTAAAGAAGGACAGAAAGTACTCGAAATAGGAGGAGGTATGGGTTATCACGCTGCAGTCATCGCTGAGATTGTAGGGGAAGAAGGTAGAGTCTATTCTATAGAATATGTTTCCAGTCTAGCCAAGTCAGCTCAAAAAAAATTAAAAAACGTAGGATATCATACTGTAAAAATAATTCATGGTGACGGATCTTCCGGGTATGAAAAAGGCGCCCCCTACCATCGGATTTCCGTAGCATGTGGGGCACCTAATATACCTTCACCAATGATAGATCAATTGATCCTCGAAGGAAAGATATTGGTCCCTGTCGGAAATAAATTTTTTCAAACCCTTATAAAGGCAATTAAGAAAAAAGAAAATAAGATCGAAAAAAAAGATTTGGGCGGGGTAAGGTTCGTCCCGCTAAAGGGAAAATACGGATTCTAGACTATCTGTTTAAGCCGTATGTATGGCGAGCCTTTTTCTTTGTCCGTGACTATCGCGTAAAGTCCGGTCTTAGGTTTAACACCATAGATACACGGCGTTTTGTTTATACTGAGAAGAACGAAGTAGTTGTCCGCCATGTTCTTTATCTCCTTCGAGAGATTCAGCCCAGGTTTTAGTATCCCCATGCCGATGTCGTCAGAGTTCTTCGTATTGGCTACACCACTGAGTAGCTCTTGTAGAGCCATCTCACCACCACGCATGTATTCGAGAGTATCCAAAGCATGGTAATCTAATATCCCACGGTCCTCTTCGCCTCTCAATTCTTTCATACTTTGATTGTATATCTTCCTGTACTGCTTTGGATTCTTACCTGCAAGGGCGAGCTTGTAAGGCTTATCTGTCTGCGAGGTTAGATGATCCACTATTCTAAACTTCTGGTTGAATAATTCTTCTGGTACGAAGCGTACAAGATCATCTCTGAGATTGTCCGGATGGGTTCCTCCTGAAAGAACGGCGATAACACCTCTCTTTTGAGCGATAAAATTGAGAAAAAGCGGTCTTATAACTGAAAAAAATTCTTCATTGCTGACATTTTCTTGTATCTCAAAAACATTGTAACTACCGGCATCAAAACCGCCTCCTAACAATTCATCTATATCTTCTATACCAGTACTATACTTGCATTCAGGAGCTTCTATTGGCTCCCATTCTTTTCCACCTGATATCTGAAGTTCATAGGGATCGAAGCATTTGAATCGACCGCCTTTTAGAGACATTAGATAAGAAGGCTGATTCAACTCAACCGCTCTCAATTTTTTAAGCATGATCTCTCTTACATCCCTACCTTCAAGTTGATAACGTTTTAGTTGGGCCACACCATCCGCCAAATATTCTAATTCCGGCGCCGATTTTTTTTCAAGTATCATCACAAGGTTAGTGTTTGAGTTCTCAACTAAATCTTTCTGCAAGGTCATGACAAAGGTTTCCATATCCAAACCGTATTTGTGGGTAAGCCCCTCTATACTATCTAGGACCAGCAAAGATCTATCAGGAAGTATCTCGTCTATCCTATCATATATCCTGTTAAGACTCGGTATATCTCTATCCAACTGTTGAAGACGAGTCCTGTCCACCTCTTCTGGGGGTCCTTCTTTTCTTATAGTACTCAAGAATTCTCTAGCCCCTTCTATTTTTTTCTTTTCTTCCTCAGGGACGGCTTCATCCGAATCATTTTCTTCATCATATATTGCCTGTAAAAATACCTTGCTGGCATCCATTATCTGTGAACGCATCTCTTTTTCTTCCAACCAGGGAAATTGATTATAAAGAGCTTCGTCCGAGACTCTAGTCGATAAGTAGAAGCTTTTATCTTGATCGGCCATCTCTTCTATTATTTGAAGGCCTAAAGTTGTTTTCCCTGTGCCTGAAGACCCTTCTAAAAATATTGAAGAGCC
This sequence comes from Candidatus Natronoplasma sp., assembly GCA_048620775.1. Classification (GTDB taxonomy): domain Archaea; phylum Thermoplasmatota; class Thermoplasmata; order Halarchaeoplasmatales; family Halarchaeoplasmataceae; genus Natronoplasma. Next base: position 3,115 of record JBMCEH010000001.1, read on the forward strand.
GCCTTCTTTTTCCAAAAATTTTTTGATTTCAGTAGGGATGCTTTTTATTATCTTCATGTTTTATAACCCCCTTATTTTATAAGCTTCTTTAAGATCGTCGATTTTAGATATCATCTCTTCTATATCCTTCTTCAACTTCTTTTCTTTATCATGATCACCAAGTAAGGATAAAGCCATGTCATTATCCACCCACTTTATTAGTAGTACAGTGTCTTCAGAGTGTGCAACTATTAAATCGGGATTCTTTTTTTCGAATCCTGAGAATATCACCTCAGTAGCTCCTAACATAGTTGCAGAAAGAGTGCTAAAACTCTCATTCTCTTTTTCCTTTTTAAGATGAGATGCTATAGGTATACCGTTCTTAGAAGTCAGGGCGATCGCATCAACTTCTTTGTTAGAGCCATATTCCTTAAAAATTTCTTCGATTTTATTCTTTGCTTTGATATTAACACTCTCCTTGTGTATTATGTTGGTAATCTCCTTTTAGGGGTTAATTAACTTTTACATATTTAAACTTTCACAGTAATTTATTTTTTAATTTGCTTTTTTTATAATTCTTCAAAAACGTCAGTCGATCTTTTAGCCTTCATATCTTTTTTCATATCTGAGACCAAAGATTCATAATATGAAAGATGTTCTCTGATTATCTCTAGTTCATCTTTCAGTTCTTCTTCTCTTTCTTCTAATTCTTTTATCCTCCCCTGTATCTCCCAATATTTTTGCATATCTCTCCTGATTTGACCCCTAAGATTTTTTATCTCATCTCTTTTTGCCATACCCTCCACCTACATTCTTTTCATCTCTTCTGACAGGTTTATCTGAATTTCACTGGTGTCTTTGCCACTCATGCCTATTGCACGTAGGGCGCTTTCACAATCACTGATCCTTTTTTTTGTTTTTTTGATTTCTCTTTTCAACTCTTTCTTTTTCTTTTTTACTCGTTTCAATTCGTCCAAAATATTTTCTTCTCTATTCTCCCATTTTTCCTTTTCTTCGATAGCCATCAATGCCTTTTCGATATCTACCAAGACAAATCACCTATGGTTCATTTATCTTTTCTCTTCAATTTTATCTTACCATATGCCTGCGAGATTTTCCTATTCTCGTATATGTCACAGCGAGGGCAATACAATTTATTCTTTTTATATTTCATATCCTTTCTGCACTGCGAACAATACCCTTTGACGATGCCGTATTCGCCTCCAATCGTTGACAATCTGAAAGTAGGTTCTGCCTGGATAACTTTAGCCCTCACTATATCCCCAACCAAATATTCATCCTCCAGCTCATCAGTATAATCGTCAGATACTTTTGAGATGTGTATCGAAGCCTCTATATCTTCCTTTACTTCTCTGGAAGATCCTTCAACCATATCTATGCTGATAACCACCATGGAATTTTTCCTAGCTTCTACCACACCATAGACTATATCGCCCTCTTTTACTTCAACGATCGAGTTTATCGCTTCAACTTTTGCCTCTAGATCGTCCTCGTCATATTTTACAATACCAAAATGGGCTGAAAGGATCTTGTCTTCATCTTCATAGGTTCCTTCGCCCGAGAGCCATTCTTCTGCCATTCCGACTTCATCTCCTGGAAACACGAGTCTTTCCTTATTTTCCGCCATATTATTCCCTCTTAACATTTATTCCATACGATACAACTTCAAAACTTTTTCTTTCTTTTTCGTGGAATTCGAACATGTTAGCGATTTCAAACATATATCTTTTTTCCCAAAAGATACTGTGTCCTCTCTCTTTAATAAAGTTTTCCAAAAACCTTTCCGTTTCAGCGTTGTGTATTGTATAGATCACCTCAGAAATTTCGAAAGCCTTATTTAAAAAGGGTAAATCAGCCCCTCTCTTTTGTGATCCAAATGGTGGATTCATTATAACGGTGTCAACTTTCGTTTCAAAACCTTTAACGTCTTTAGTCTTAAAATCTATCATCTCTGAAATCGACCATTTTTTAGATTCTTTTCTCGCGATTCTAATAACTTCCTCATCAACATCGATAGCTTCGACCGAGTTAGCCCCTAGATAAGCAGACCCTATCGAAAAAATCCCTGTCCCACAACCGAGATCGGCTATTTTTTTATTATTGATATGTCCATTTGAGAAGGCTCTAAAAAGAACATCTGAAGCAATAGGAGAAGGAGTGGTATATTGTTCCAAAGACGCTTTAGGCTCCGGATGAGCAGGTATAACTTCCAGTTTTATCTCCAAATCTTTCTTTTTTATTCCGTTCATATCAATCAATTTTTACTCCCTTTCCTCTACAGGTCTTACAGATGCCGCTGCCCTGACATTTTTTACAATTCCCGTTTCCACCACATCTTTGACAATCTCCAGTGCCGTCACATGTGATGCAATGACCGTAGCCCTCACAAGTTTGACAAGTGCCTGTAGCTGAACATACATCACATTTACTGAACCACCCTGTTTTCCCATCACCATCACAATTTTGACAATCGCCAGAGCCATGACAATCGAAACATTCTGAAGACCCATCACAGTCTAGACAATCCCCACTTCCCTCACAGCTAAGACAATCACCGGTACCACCACAGTCAGAACAAGTTCCGTCTCCTCCGCAATCAGGACAATCTAATGCTAGGTTAGATAACTCCCTGTAATCTTCTAATTTATCAGAGAGGCGCTCATCATCGAGATAGGTCAACGCTGTTTTCATCGTCTCTTTTGCTTTCTTATCTTCGTTGATTTTCCAATAGCATTCCGCCTTACCAAGCCATGCCTCTGGAACATTCTTATCCAATTTTAAGACCTTCTCGTATATGTCAGGAATCAGCTTTTTTTCTGCCTTCTCCATCAATTCTTTTATTTTTCTTTCTTTAGCATTGGTATCTAGGTTTAACTCTTCGGCTTTTCCATAAAGGGTTTTTGCTTCTTTTACCCTGCCTAATTCCACAAGCATGTCCGCTTTTTCAGCTAGTAGTTGCGCGCTATCCTCCCTCTCTAAAGCTTTATCAATCACGCCTACGGCTCTTTCCAACATACCTCTCTCTTTTAGTGCCTTGTACTTGTATCGGTAGACTATCTTATTATCATCATATTTTAGCGCCTCGTCATACTCTCCAATAGCGCCCTTATAATCGTTCTTCTCTTGAAGAATCCTGCCTCTAGTCAGAAATCCAAGAAAACTATTTTTTAATTGAAGACTCTTTTTCACCCATGATTCCGCCTCATCCAATTTTTGGTTAGAAAAACATATGAATGATAATTTCAGATAGGCATCGGGATCATCTAGAGCTAATCTATAAGACTTATCCGCTTTTTGGAGCTGATCCATTAATTGATCTATCTCTTCAGTAATCTCAAAGTTTTCGAAAAGAGAGTCTATATCGTTTTCAACACCGGAAAGCAATGCATCAGCTTTTTCTCTGATTTCATCCATTTTATCTTCCATCCATTAAAAATAGTAGAAATAGATCATAGTTCGATTTTTAGGTACTCCCTCTCCCCCAAACCTCGTCGGATAATTCGTCATAAATCGTTTTTTTCTCCTCGCCATCTTCATCTTCACCTTCATGCTCTTCCTTTAATAGATCATTTATCTTGCTTTCATTCAATACCCAATAATGTATTCTCCATTTCTTTCCGCTGGGGAGATTTGTGGTTTCTTCCTCCGTGAATAGTATGTCGAGATCTTCCAATTTATAAAAAATATCTCTCTCGTCTGGGGAAAGAAGATTATCTGTTATGGTCTTATCATAGCCGAACAGATTCATAACTTTTTCTGCCATATCTTCAGCTCTCGCCGGTTCCATATCATGTTCTTCCAAGACTATTTTAATTGCTTTTTCAAGATCCTCAAATGTTATTCTACTCACGCTAAATCACTTTCATTAGGGTCTATTTATCTATCTTCATGAGATTGCCGGAGTCCATTTCCCACCAACTTTCGGTTTCCTCAGTAATGATTCTTTATCCAATGCGGACAATTATAAATAAATCTTCCCCTGATTTTACTATTAGAAGTTTTCTCTGGTACTGGGTATGATCTAGTCTTGGCCTCTAAAAAAGTCAGAGCCGTTGGATGGTGATATCTAAACTGCTTATCAACTTTTCAGCCCATCTCAATTTCTTAAGTTTATCATGGTTCTCTGTTTTAAAGGGCTGACCGAAATCCCAGCCGTTCAACACTATCTTTTCAGCACCAAAGTGTTCTGCAATGAAGCAGGCTCTATCCCCATCAGTAAAGCCTCCGAAGTTGTAAATGCCATTCTTTGGAGGATTACACTGACATGTAGATATCACACTTCCTTCAAATTTTTTAGCCCATCTTTTAATCTGTTTTATATTATCACCGTGGGCATGAATAACGGCGGGTACGCCTTTCAAATTCAAATCCAATTGGAGTTCGTTATCACCGTCTAAATCTGTAACCATAAGATCCGGTCTGACTCCCTCTTCTACTATCTGTCTAACAGATGATCCGGCTGCCACCGTGGTTCCGACATCGCTCTTGGAAAAATAGGGCCCACCTATCTCTAATACTTTGTTTTTTAATTCTCTAAGGGGAGATAAGCTATCTGTTCCTCTAACCTCGACCAATATCTCTGCGGATTTCCTATCCTCCTCTTTAGAATAATCAAAATTCGATACTATCTTTTCATATATTGGTTCCCAATCTGCAAACTTCAAATCTCTCACCTTTTTAGCGCTGAAATATACTCTATTTGCAAATATCAAAAATCAATCCGTTGTGTCTCCTGCTTTTTCTTCCTTTTTCTGCCGCTCCCTGAAACTCCTTTGAGTCAGTCCGGCTAAGATTCCTATCAACAGACCTAAAGTTATATTTATAGCCACCATAGGAAAGATCTGTTCGCTCTCCATACCCACTATACCTCTTATATAATCCAACGCACCCCAGGATATGAAAGTCAATGCAAAAAGTGTGAGGAACACTGCCCAGAAAGACCATTTTACTCGTCCTTTCTTTATGTACGTATCGATCAACCTACCGAGTTCATGCAGGAATATGGCACCGATCCACCACCATATTACTGTAGATGAAAAACTCAATGCCATCTCTAAGGGCGAAGTTAAGTCCTCTTCGACAATCACATTCCAACCTTGAAGAGAACTCCCTATAAGGATAAGGATAGAAACTGCCGTAAAAGGCAACCAAACAGATCCGCTAGCAATAGCCTCCTTGAGTTTATTATAAGTCCCTAAAGCCTTTCTATCTAATTCATATATTCTCGCAAATATATATGCGCCTATAACGAAGAAAATTATACCTATCCCAAATCCAGGAAGGCCTGTTAGTGCACCGACGCCTTCAATGAACAGATTGCTCAATAAGGCTATGATCCTGAAAAAGCCGTAGACAAGGAGGGCCAAAGAGATAGGTAGCAGGAACTTCCTTTTAGATTTTTCTTCCTGAAAAGTTTTCACAAAGAGATAATAAAGATTTTCTACACTTTCACTCTGTTTGACATAAACAGTTCTTATATGAGATATATCTATTTTTGATGAAACGATTGGGCTTATATACTCATCTTCTGCACCGTCGGTTACAAAAATCGCAGAGTCTGCCTCAGTTTTTTCCAAGACATAGTCCAATTCTTTTCCAAGTGCTGTATCTGATGCGTAACCTATGGAAGATGCTCCACAGATAGTTGCTATCTCTACGTCTTCGCCATTTTCTTTTAAATCATCATAAATTGAAATAGCTGAGAATATCGAATTGGTATCTGAATCTTCCGGATCTTCCAATCCCAATTTTATAGCTGCTTGTAGGTTTTCCTCTCTTCCGATTATAGGAGTTTCTAAACCAGTTTTTTCGCCTATGTCGTCATCTCGATCTGCACATAATATGAGTTTTCGCATCTATCTCTCCTCGATATCCCGCGAGAGGGGTTGTTAATATTTTTATCACAATATTTAGTATTTGCCGATGTTTTTTGAGAAACCTGACCGTTCACCCCAATAAACGGGCAAGATAACCCAAAAATTCGCTCAGCGGCATGCCGTCCTCCCAGGGAAGTTTGTAATTGTCATGGACAGTTGTCCTGACACTCGGTAACTTTTTATTCAATACTCTGTACTTCTTGGACAAGCCCTCTATATCCATGGTAAATAATCTCCACTTATCGCCTCTGTGTCTCTTCAGTCTATAGGCATAGATAGGGAGTAATTTTGTGTCGGTGCAAATCTCCTCTATCTTTTCTGCCTGTTCCTTCAATCTCTTTTGATCGCTCAAATACAATACCTCCTTTTTAGAAGACTTCACCTCTATAAGAAAAGACACATCACCTCGAACGGCGACGAGATCGACACCTAAACTTCCAGCTCCTCTCACCACCAAGAAAGGAATGTTTTGCACTCTGTAATAGTCCTCTTTCTGACCTTCAGTACAGGTCTTAGTTAGGCTTTCAATAACTTCTTCATCGCCGGAAAGAACGCTTTTCAGTTCTCTTTCATATTTCCCTTGCGCCATTTTTTCAGAGCTCGATTTTTCAAATTATCCGGAAGACTCTTTTTATGGTTCCAATCTCTTAGGATCTCTAGGGAAGAGTATCCCCTCACGAACGTTATCCAAGTTCAAAAGTTGCTGAAGCAATCTGTCCACACCCAATCCTATTCCACCATGGGGAGGCATGCCATACTTAAATGGTTCTAAGTAGGAATTAAAGTTTTCTAAGTCTATTCCGATCTCCTCCATCTGATCCACAAGTATGTCATACCGGTGTTCTCTCTGACCGCCCGAAACTAGTTCTTGACCTTTGTATTCGAGATCGAAATAAGTCGTAAGTGAAGGGTCGTATTCCTTCCTCATAGCATAAAACGTACCCTCTTTGACTTTCGTCGGGAATTCAGTGATGAAGAAGAACTCTTTTCCGTATTCCTCTTCCATGTACTCGCCTAGCATCTTTTCTTCTTCAGTACCTATCTCAGGTCCCTCTTCCCATTCCTTACCCAAATCCTCAAGGATTGCTATACATTCCCTATACGGTACTTTTTTGAACGGGTGTTGTGGAATATTCAATTCCACCCCCAATCTCTCGAGCTTTTCTTTCCCGTGTTCTTTTACATAAGAAAGAGCGTGCCTGATCATATAACTTGTCATATCCATGATGTCCGCAGAACTTTCGATGAAAGATATCTCAAAATCCAAAGAGATGAATTCCGAGGTGTGTCTTACCGTGGCAAAATCTTCGGCTCTATAAGCGGGAGCTATCTCATAAACTCTTTCAAAACCCGATGCCATGAGCATCTGCTTATATAACTGGGGGCTCTGAGCCAGGTAGGCGTCTTGATCATAGTAATCTAACTCGAAAAGAGTCGCTCCGCCTTCCGCTCCAGCCGCAACTATTTTTGGAGTATTGACCTCTATAAAATCTTCTTGATCAAAAAAATCTCTCAATCCCTCTAAAAGTATATCTCTGATTTCAAAAATTAATCTTTTTTCTTCCTTCCTCAAATCGAGAAAGCGATTATCGAATCGGGTACCCATCTCCGAATCTACTTTATCCACTACACCCAACGGAAGAGGTTTGGATGCCTCAGATTCTACTTTTATCGAAATTGGAATTATTTCAAAGCCCAGTTCCGTTTGATCCGTAGTCTTCTTCTCACCTTCTATTATAACTACACTCTCTCTAGGTATCTCGATAGCCTCTTCGAAGGTTTCTTCCCCCATCTCGTCTTCCGAGAGAACCACCTGAAATACGCCTGTTCTATCTCTGATCTTCAGAAAAGCTATGCCACCAAGTTTTTTAGTTTCCTGAAGCCATCCACCCAACTTGCATCTGCGACCCCCCTGGAGTTCAACAGCTTCTCTAGCATTGATCCTATTCATAATAAAGGTGAATAAGGGAGGGATATAAAAGAGTTCAGGATAGAGATATTGACTTCTACCCAAAACTCAAATAAACCTAATAGATATTTATCAGCGATACTATGGGTAAAAATCGTTATGATGTAAAAAGAGGTCATTTTGAGAATATCGAGGGCGAGAAACTGAAAAAGTTGTTGGAAGAGAAGTTCGGTGAGGTTAAGGAAGAAGGAGAAAAACTTATAGTCAATGACGAGGGGGCCATAAGTCATCTTGAAGTCTGGACAGAAGGTAGAACCGGATTGTGGGTGAACTTACAGATGAATGATGATGTAGAGAACGAGGTCGCCTCCAATACCATATCCCTATGGAACGACTTTCTCGAAGAGGCGACCGGCTTCACCGCAAAAAAGAGGAGAGAAAGGGCGAAAAAGAAAGCGAAAGAAAAGTAATAGATGGTGACAAATCTTCAAACATCTGTTTTTTCTAATTTCTTCCATTTTATATATAACTTTGATAGATCCTTCAGTATTATTTATTAAGATTTTCAAAAGATATATATAGTTTCTGACTATACCTCCAAAAAGTGATCGCAATGTCTGAGGAAAATAAGCTCGCAAATCCCGCCCCCTTGGGTCTGATGGGCTTCGGAATGACTACTGTACTACTGAACATCTACAACGCGATGAACTGGAGTCCCAGCAGTATGATTCTTGCTATGGGGATATTCTATGGTGGTTTCGCTCAGTTGATCGCAGGTTGGTGGGAAATGAAATACGGTAATACTTTCCCCGCTGTAGCTTTCAGTTCATATGGCTTATTTTGGTTGAGCTTCGTCGGGTTGAATATCATACCTAATGTTGTTGAAGGTATACCCGAGCCAAACCTTACAGCAATGGCTGCTTATCTAGCGATGTGGGGTCTTTTCACCGGATGGATGTTCCTCTCGACACTTAAAATAAATAGAGCCCTGCAAGTGGTATTTGGAACATTGACGATACTGTTCTTCCTGTTAGCTATCGGAGATGCGCTAAACTCAAGTACAATAATTATGATAGCAGGGATCGAAGGGATCATCTGTGGATTCAGCGCCGTATATACTGCTCTAGCCGAAGTAACTAACGAGTACTACGAAAAGACGATATTCCCAATCGGACCAGTAGAAGGTTGAGAAAGGTGATCAAAGAGAAAAATTTCTTGGCCTCTAGATAAACCTTTTCATTACGTCTTTTCTTTCTTTTTGCATATTTTCCACCGGAAAACGAATTTGAAAAATAGTTAACCGGATATTCGGCGAACTTTTCGGCTCGATTACCGAAAGGATTAGGTTATTTATTCATGGAATTTATTATAAATACGGCTTATTTTAGTTTATAAAGGTACTTAAAGCGTCATACAAAATCTTTTTAAACTCGCCTCTACAAAACCCCAAAAATCGTCTGACGAAAGCTTTTTAATGTTATAGATAATCCTAATTTCCCTAATAGCGAACCCCGAATAACCGAGTGAAAGTAGATAAGAAGCGCATATCACCCAAATCAGATTGCGGTGGAGTTTTCCACCTGAAACGAAGGGGTGTTACCGGGGCGCTAAAGGAGGAAAGACAGATGATAGGTCAGGAAAACGTATTCAAATCCTATATGGACTCAAGTTCCCTATTCAAAGGGGACCGAGATATATTACGCCCCTCTTACGTTCCTGAAGAATTACCGCATAGAAAAGAACAGATAAATGATCTTGCTTCTATTATGGTTACGGCTCTAAGAGGAAACCGGCCTTCGAATGTACTCATCTTCGGTAAAACAGGAACAGGTAAGACCGCGGTAGTTAGATATCTAGAAAGAGAAATCAACCGATTGAAAAGAGAAAAACAGGAGAGCAAACTGAACACAGAATTTAGCGATTTTGATATCGATAGAGTAGAATATGTATATATAAACTGTGAGGTCGTAGATACCCATTATGGGGTCATGAAAAACATAGGGAACAAATTCGTTGAGGATTGGGACGAACAGATACCTTTCACCGGGTGGCCGATGGAAAAAGTTTATGAATCCCTTAAAGACCGAATAGAAGAAGAAAAAAGGGTTGTAGTAATAATCCTCGATGAGCTGGACAAATTGGTGACAAAAAGTGGTGACAGCGTCCTGTATCATCTCTCAAAGATAAACTCTGAATTGGAAAAAAGTAAAGTCAGCCTCATAGGTATTTCGAATAATCTAAAGTTCACTGAATTTTTAGACCCTAGAGTCAAAAGCAGACTCGGCGAAGAAAAGATGATATTCCCACCATACAATGCTGATCAACTAAAGGATATCCTCGGGGATAGGGCTAGGAAGGCTTTTGAACCAGATATATTGGGCAATGATGTTACCTCACTCTGTGCGGCTTTAGCCGCCCAGGAACACGGGGACGCAAGGAGAGCACTTGATCTCCTCCGTGTTTCTACGGAGATCGCAGAACGGGATGATGATGCCTCAGTAAATACCAATCATGTGTATAAAGCAAAAAACAAAATAGAACAAGATTGTGTGAGAGAAGCAGTCAACACATTACCAACTCATTCAAAAATCGTACTCTACTCAATACTCCTTATGCATGAAAATGGGAGGGATAAACTGACTACTGGAGAGGTCTATTCGGGCTATAAACAGTTGAGCAAAAAGTCAGGCATGGATCCTCTTACACAAAGAAGGATAACCGATCTGATTTCTGAATTGGATATGCTGGGACTGATAAATGCTAGAGTCAAATCTTTCGGTAGAAGAGGCAGGACTAAAGAGATCCAAGCTTCCGTACCCAAATCAGATATCATAGACTTGATAGAGGACGACAAAAGCATAGAAACTGTCAAAAATCTCAATTCTCACAATCCTAAACAAACCACGCTGATATGATATCAAAATAATAGGATAGTCTATTCTTCCCTCTCTTGACCCCTATCTGAGTTCAAATCTCTTCCGTTTCTGCTCTCGATTTGCGGACTTTTACCTTTATCAACATCTTGTTTTTGGCCTATATCTTTAGAAGAATTTTTGTCTATCTCCTTCTCATATCCGCCCGTCATCTCAGAGTGAATTTTTGATCCGATCTCTACTATCATCGGTAGGAGTAAAATGATGGCAAGAGATATCGCAAAATTGTTCCAGCTGTTTCTTGGGATATGCTCCGTCCTGCCTATGTAAGCTAATTTGATTATTCCAAACCAGGGCAATTCTCCTGTAGCTCTACCTTTTATCCATTCTTCCTTTACAGGCGGAGATAATTGACGGGTAGATGTTTGATCAATCTCATCATTATTATCTCCTCTTGTTATATATCCTCCGTGACTTAATTCCGAAAGATCTATTTCCAAATCGTCATCCTGGTGGCCATAATTATAGAGAGTTATTTTGCCATCTATGCCATAATAGGTCCCGTCTTCACTATCCCAGTCAGTACCATGTTCTAGATCCTGAAGACTAGGTATATCAAAAGTACCTTCTGCACTAGCGTTTTCCTCCAAGTACAAAACAGCCCGGTGTATTATCGGAGTTTCTTGTCTATCCCCATCAGGTTCAAATATTATCACGTCTCCGTATTGACCGTACTTTCTGTAACCCGACGCTCTTCCCTCCACATAGGTCGTGATATCTTCTTTATCACTTTCCTGAACGATCACTATATCTCCAGGATCTATCACCCCTATTTGACTTTCCTGGCTATGCATCATACTCCCTGATTCGATAACTACCATGGGAGGCCATCTACCGCTAAAAGCATAAAGCGAACCTAAGATTATACTTAATATAATGAGTGATATCAAGACGTCTTTTCCGATCCCTATGATTGTTTCTTCTATATCGGCCATGTTATCTTTCTCACTTCAGATCGTCTTTATTGAACAAGGTACTGGTATACCTCACAATGTCAACCACATATAAACATGTATTTACTATTTCCCATATCATGAGTGAGAGAAAAGGAAAAACCTATGAAAGTAATTACCTTAGATTTGAGAAAAAATAAAATAAATGTGTGTACACTTGCAGTCACATGAATCGACCAACCATAGACGAGTATTTTATGTCCATGGCACATCTAGTTTCCGAGAGATCTACATGCCTTCGAAGAAAGGTCGGTGCGGTAATGGTGAAAAACAAGCAAGTTTTGAGCACTGGATACAACGGCGCGCCAAAAGGTCTGCCTCATTGTGAGGAGTTGGGGGGATGTATGCGCCGGGGGGATATACATCCACCTTACATAGACATATTTTTAGAACAATACAAAGAAAACGAAGATATCGATAAAAAAAAGATGTTAGAAGATATCGACTTTTTTCCCAAAAAAGGCGAGGGGGTAAAATCCGGACGAAGACATGAACTCTGTCGTGCGGTCCATGCTGAACAAAATGCAGTCATCCAAGCTGCTGTTTCTGGCGCAAGTATCAAAGGAAGCACCCTCTATTGTACCACCTACCCATGTGTTGTATGTGGTAAAATGCTGATAAATTCAGAAATAAAGGAGATCGTCTATGATGGGGAATATACGGATTCACTCTCTGAAAATATGCTAAATCAGAGCGATATAAAAATTAGGAGATTTGAAGGAAACAAGAGAGATGTACAGGAAACTATTGCAAGTTATATAAAAAATAAAGAAAAATAAAGAAGTTATTCGAGAGGTTTTTAGTCTTTAAAGACTCAGTGCATCAACGGGACAGACCTCTATACAGTTCCCACAGTCGATACATGTATCCTCGTCTACAACCGCTACTTCCTCAACGACGAAAGCATCTACAGGGCACTCTTCCTCGCATTGGGCGCACGCTATGCACGCATCTTCATCTACTTCAACTGGCATATTACCATTTTTGGGAGTAGCGCCCTTTATAAAAATTTTACTCTCGTATCTCAGAGCGATAGTGCGTCCACAGGACAGACCTCAACGCATTTGCCAATGTCTTCACATAATTCTTCGTCTACTATAGCCACGTCCTCAACAGTCATCGCATCGACCGGACACTCCTCCTCACACATCCCACATGCTATGCACGTATCTTCATCTATTTTTACTACCATTTTAGTCACCTAGTGGTAAAATGGTCCCAATTCTTAAAAACTTTTCTATCCTATTTTTGAGTTATTCTTTGAGGAAAATTATATTAAATAGTGCTCGAAATCAAAGAGTATGAAGATAATACTGGATGAAAATCTTCCTTCAAAGGTCAAGGAAGATATAGAAAAGATGCAGAGATGTAAGAACATATTAGACGTGAACGAGCATTATAAGGGCATTTTAGATTTTGAGCTGGTTGATAAGATGAAAGAAGAAGATATAATGGTGACAAGAGATATTGAACTCCACGAAAATCTACTTAATTTAGGTAAGAAAAGCGTCTATTACGATATCGAGCAGGGCAATTTGACCGAAGTGCAAATCAAACTAACTCATTATTTAAAAGGGTATGATCTGGATAGTGTTAATGCAGAATCTGGAGAAAACGAACACGTGCCGAAAAACGTCAGTTCCCAATTGAGAAAAAGGTTCGATGAACTCAAAAAAGAGAATTCGAATCTGAAATCTAGAATAAATGTTTTAGAAGGAAAACTCAAATCGGTACTTAAAACCGCAGAATCGGCTTTAGATGATACAGATTAGTTCACCAAGGTCAATTCTTTCTTTTTATCTCTTCTATTTTTTTCTCCAGTTCTGCACGCATTTTTTCTCCCCTATACTCTCCGTCGAAGTAATCTATACGAGCTGCTATAGCTATCTTATTAGCAAAAGTTCTCGCTATCTTACCCCTTAAAGATTGGGGAGCCCTATGTACATAGGGATGCTGCAATATCAATCCATGTTTGGGAGGTTTGGTCCCCTTATCGAGATGCCTGAAAAGAGACTTTTCGGCACCAAGTACCTGTATAGTACTAGCGGGCTGTTTCGCTAGGCTTTCTAAGGAACCTTGTTTCGCTATCAGCTCTCCCCCCAATTTCGGACCGGTGAGCGCAGTAAGGTTCGGAGCGTACTCCTGCATCTTACTTTTCACATATTTTTCAAGTTCTTCACGAAACTCCATCTCATCTCTTATCGACCTTGCAAACTTTTTGAAGTGCTTCATCTCCTGATCTGTGACTTCTTGGCCAGTAAATTCCTCCCGAAAATCTATCTTTTCCCTTATTTCGCCTCTATCACCGTAATCTATAATCAACTCGAGGTATCTCTCATCATTGACCTCTCCATCTAATTCCGAAAAATACAGGGAATACCATGTCTTCAACCTTTCCAACTTTATGTTGATAGTTTCGTTGAGGTCTTGGATGGTCTCCACCGCTCTAGCTAGATGCTCCCCAAAATCGATGGATTCCCTGATATTTATCCTGCCTAATTCCCTGAGGGCTTCCTGGAGAATATCATCAGTGTATGAATAATCCTGCGGATCTATTTCTATCTCTTCAATATATTTAACGTCTGCAAAATCGGATAACCTCTCTGTAGACACTGATATTTCATTCTCATGCCTATCCATCAATTTCTTTTCTTCCTTCAGTACTTCTCCTTTATCCATCTGAGACTTCCTTTTTGCTATCTCAGAGGGGCGTTTGGGAAAAAGCTCTTTGTCTATCACATCTCCATCCTCTATGATAAAACTACCGAACCAAGTCGTGTGGAGAATCTTATCTCTACCGTTCATAGGAAAAAGAACGATTTATCAGGTATAAATCTTATCAATCGGGATTTTCAGGAAGAAGGTGAAGGCGCTGCTTTATCCTCACAACTTCTACTTCATCTTTATTTCCTGTAAATCCTTCCGGCTTCAAAAGAGTCATAGTTTCGTAAGTTTCAGGATCCATGATCTGGATCTCCTTCTTTTCTTCAGAAACGACGACTGCTTTTTCTACCAATTCCTCACCACCATAGATTATTGCATCATTCATATTTTCTTTAGAAATAGTTGTGTCTTTGTTCTCTTCCAAGTCATGGACAACGATCGGTCCACTCCCTCTTTTCGTCTTCCTTATTCGATAAATCTTGTCTTCAAACTCGATGAAATCTCCTTTCTCATAAGGAGGGAGTCTAACGGAGTATGTCATCCTGTAGACATTCTGACCATCTTTTCTGCCGGCGAGTTCTGACGTTTCTTTAACATCACCTCCCAAAAGATCTGCTATATCATAAGAGAGGTTCCTAGTAACTCTTCTATCGCTCAAATAAAAGTCTAGGCCACCATGAATTTCCCTTTCAAGCGTTATGAAGACTTTTTTTTCCTTACCCCTGTCTACCTTGATCCTTTTATGGACCATACTACTCACTTCACTCTTCTGCTCTTCAGTCATCTCTTCTTCTGTAGGCCTAACCTGTAGAATCGCCTCGTAGTAATCTCCTTCCTTTTTGCTACAGTTCTTGCACTGTCCTTTTTTCAAAACGATGTGTGTAGAAAGATGCTTTTTTTTCTCCACCCCTTTAGTCGTTAATTCAACTATCAAATCCGCTTCTATGTTTTTAGGGTCACTTTCGTCAAATTCGACCTGAAATGAAAATTTTTCTACTGAAGATGAAATCGAGAGTGAATCTTCTATCCTATCAAGCATCACGGTCTCAAAGTCTGGCCTCTCTAGCCATTTATCACCCTTTCTAACACTGCCACATTTAGAACATATCTCGATCTCGATCGGATCCTCTACTTCTACAGAGACCTTCTTATCCACATAACAGTCTATACACATCCCGTCATGAAGTTCAGGAACTTCAGCCCCACATTCAACACATAGCATATTCGATCACCTTATATCCTGACTATCTGTAGATGGGGGATACCTTCAATAATCATCAAGTCTTCCTCCCGACCAAAACCCGCCTCTATCGCCGAATTAACGACTTTTTCACCTACCAAGTTCGCTATAGTGCTTCTTTTAAATTCCTTTTTCAATCTTTCTATCTCTATCTTCTGGCCTCCATAAAAGCTTTCTTTCACTTCGAGGTTTATATCACCATCTTGTAAGGTTCTGCCTAACACATCATCATCACAGGCAGCGAGAAGGACTTCATCTCCTTGATCATAGATCTGATAGTTCACTTTCATTTCGCTCACATTTTAACCAGATTATATTTCCCTTCTACCGGGCTATATATTTCACCACCGCTCCTCATCCTATCGAGTTCCTTTCTGACCTCTTCGCGGGAGAACCCCCTTGATTCCGCCTCTTCAAGGAGTTCATCCTCAGGAACGCCGCCCTCATGGATTTCAGATTTGTTTCTGATTATATCTCTGATCTGGCTCATCAAAGTTCTTTCACTGTGGGAGACACTAGCTGAAACCATATCTATATCCAATTCTCCGGACTCTGTCGAAGCCACCTTTTTTAGAAAATGATTGGTGACGCTTATTGCCCGCTCGGCGTCTTCGATAGTAACTTGATCTCTAAGATGAGCTCTAGCACTGGCCTCTGAAAGACGGACCAAAGATTCCAATTGTCTCGCAGTGACCGGTATAGAATCTTCACTGCCCGTATCCCTCAATTCAAGATAGAAGTCTTCGAGCTTCTCAATAGCCTTTTCTGTCATGATGGGGGTTTTAGTCTTGGCATGGGCGATATATTTCCTCAAAAATTCCTTATCAAATTCAGGTACGAAATCCTTCTCTATATCCATACCTTCTTTTTCTATCCTTTCCCCCTCTTCATGAAGGCTCAATATATGGTGGGCTATCTTTGAATCTTTTTTCTTATCTGGTTGATCGATAAGTGCAAATATTAGATCAAACCTCGATATAAGAGGAGGAGGTAGGGCGATCTGCTGAGATATGTTCTCATGAACTTCAAATCTTCCGTATTCTGGATTTGCTGCACCTAGAACAGCACATCTAGAATTCAGAGTTGCGTTAATACCCGCCTTCGCAACCGAGATCCTCTGCTGTTCCATAGCTTCGTGCATCGCACTACGATCCTCTGAACGCATCTTATCCAATTCGTCTACACAAGCGATCCCTCCGTCTGCTAGGACCAACGTACCCGCTTCTAAGACCCATTGACTCTCTCCCATAACATCTTCACGTACAGCTGCGGCGGTCAACCCAGCTCCTGTTGAGCCCTTACCGGAGGCATACATACCCCTGGGTGAAAGTTCCGAGATATACCTCAGAAGCTGTGATTTTGCAGTGCCTGGATCACCAACAAGCAGGATGTGTATATCTCCTCTAGTTATAGTACCGTCCGGCATCTCCTTTCTTACACCGCTGAAAAGTTGAAGTGCGAGTCCTATCTTTTCCGTGTTGAGGCCATGAATGCTAGGAGCTATGGAATTGACTATCCTAGCAAATATCCGGGGATCTTCAGACGCTTCCTCTATCTTTTTTCTGTCTTCTTCAGATAATTCAAGGTCTTCGAATTCATATTCCTTCACCTCGATACCGTTCACGTCCATGTAGATATCAAAGACTCTGCTCTGAGAAGTCCTCCCTTTTCTTTTCGGTCTTCCCTCTAGAACGCCGTTTATAGTGATCCTATCTCCAGGAGAAACCTTGCCTACGAGATCATGTTTTACCCAGCCTTTCAAACGCTGTGGCTGTTCCCCTCCCCTCAACTCTTCAGGGCTCTCCTGTATCTCTATATTCTGAAAATCTCTAAATTCTGACTTATCTTTGAGTAATAAAAAATTCGTTTTGTTCGAAGATTTACCACATCCTGCACATTCCATCGGTTCGTCTATATCTCCACCGTTCTGTTCTTTCCCGAATTCATATCCACAGCTCATGCAGCGAAAGATCGCTTTAGAGATCCTCGGTCTCACTTCGGTTGTCTTCCGGACCAAACCATCGATTGCCAGATATCTAACAAGATCGTCGGACCGGAGGTCCCTTATCATCCTTTTCCTTGACCCCGAGAGATCCGTAATCCTGAGATAGATATGCACGTCTTGGTAGGCGCCTCCCAACACTTCTTTTATAGCTTCTTCACCTATCTGAAGACAGCGTTTAGGATTTTTCATTACATATCTTGGAAAATCTACACCAAAAAAGAGAGTCAGATCATTGTAAGTGATGAAAACTGATTTTTCATCAGGATAATTGTCTGCAATTTTGATCAACTCTGAGTGATATTCGTCTTCCTCAAAGAAATCTACAAATTTTTCTCGAATCTCATCATCCGTGTATTCAGCCATCTATATCTCCGGATTCTAAGGATTAGATTTCGATGTAAATAAAACTATTCATCGATCAAGAAAAGTCGAAAACAAAATACCCTTTCAATCAAAAGAAGCTGTCCAGGATAGAATACAAAACCATATATAACACCGTCATATGTTGGGATAATATGTTCAAAAAAGCTAGCAAAAGTGAGGTGACGCGGGCTATAGTGAAACAATTCGGTAAAAAATTAGATGAATTTGCAGACTCCGAAGTTATTATTATCGGAGCTGGGCCTAGCGGATTGATGGCTGCTAGAGATCTGGCTATGAAAGGAAGAAAAGTGCTTGTCGTAGAGCGAAACAATTATCTCGGCGGCGGATTTTGGCTCGGAGGCTACCTGATGAATACGGTGACGGTTCGTCCGCCCGGCGAAGAGATATTGGATGAATTGGATATCCCTTACGAAGAAGACGGTGACCTTTACACTGCGATGGGACCTCATGCCTGCTCTAAACTCATCTCAAAAGCTTGTGACGAGGGAATACAGATACTCAACATGACTGAGTTCGAGGACGTGGTTCTTAGAGAGAATGATAGAGTCGGAGGCGTAGTTATCAATTGGACTCCGGTATCTGAACTTCCTAGACAGATCACCTGTGTCGATCCTATTTCTTTGGAAGCGAAGATAGTCATAGACGCTACTGGACATGACGCCTGTGTGGTCAGCAAACTAGAAGAAAGAGGTATGGTAGAAACAACCGGCTTCGGTGGGATGTGGGTAGACGAATCTGAAGACCTTGTGGTGGAACATACGGGAAAAGTTCATGATGGTGTCGTAGCCACAGGCATGGCCGTTTCAACGACCTATGGACTTCCGAGGATGGGTCCGACCTTCGGTTCAATGCTTCTCTCTGGTAGAAAAGGAGCTGAAATTACGGATGAGCTTCTCGGCTGAATTCTCCTTCTCAAAAATCTTTCTTTATATCGACAGTAGTATAAAGACGATCGAACAGAAAAATCTTAAGAACTTTCTCGAGGAAAGAACAGGGGTAGAAGTCCACATAAAAAAAGATTTTCTCAAAGCGAAGAACGAGGAGGATTTAGAGAAAAAAATAGCCAAAACAAAAGTCAGAAATAAAAGGAAAAAAGAGTTCAAAGAACCACTGCTAAAGGAGGTCGAGATCGAAAAGAAAATCATTCAGGGGGATAAAGACCTGCTTGGAATAATCTATGGTAGGCATCAACTGGTAAAACTCCTTCAAAAACTGCTCGATCAAAAAGAAAAAAAAGATCATACAATAATAATAACGAAAAGACTGATCGGGACCTTGGAAAAGAACGAATCGCGATACCACATCAGAACAGTAATAAACACTATCCCTTCAGTAATCTCTGTTTCTGGAATAGTAGAAGGCCCCGCTAAACCGAGAAGATATTACTTTACTGATGATAACGAGAAAGAAAATGTTCTCGATTTTGATCCGATGCAGCATTCTGACGAGAGGATAGAAAGTGCTGTCAGGTCATATATTTTACAGACTGTCTTTTGGCGGCTTGAAGGCTATCCTTTCTGTGATAAAGAAGGATGCTGCCTCAATAACTCGCATTGGCAGAAAGATGTGATCAAAAATCAAGTCAATGGTGAACTATGTAAGGAACATGAGGAGATACTAGAGAAGTTCAAAAAAGAAAGTTCTGTTTAATAACATCGTTATTTTTATATGTCTTGTATGAGATGTGATAGTATCTCACTCTTATCGAGTGCAACGAAGGGTATAAATTAATAAACGATAAATCATAGGTAATGATGTAGGATCCTAGACAAAAATGTAGAGCGATCAAGAGGCAAATGATGGATGTTGAAAAGATAAGGAAAGATTTCCCAGTTGTAGATGATTATATCTACTTCGACAGTGCCTGTTTGAGTTTGAAACCTCAACCAGTGATAGATGCTGTTCAAAGGTATTATTCTGAATTTCCCGTCTGTGAAGGCAAAAGGAGTGCCCATACTCTCTCGACCCAGTTGACTAAAGAGATTAAGAAAGGAAGAGAGAGCGTTAAAGATCTCTTGAAAGCTTCGGGAACTGACGAGATAGCTTTCACGAAAAACACTACTGAAGCGATAAACACTGTTGCACGAGGACTGACTCTAAAAAAAGGCGAAAAGGTCCTCACTACCGATAAAGAGCACAACAGCAATCTAGTACCTTGGATAAAGATGAAAGAGAAAAGAGGGATCGGATACGAACAGATTTCTACGGATAATAACGGTCAATTGAATTTAGAGGATCTGAAGGAAAAGATGGATGACGACGTAAAGATAGTTTCTATGGTCCATACCTCTAATCTAGACGGCACAACCATCCCCGCTTCTGAAGTCTGTGATATAGTCCACGAATATGACGCCTATTTTATGCTCGACGGGGCCCAAAGCGTTCCTCATCGACCTGTAGATGTGAAGGAGATAGGAGTGGATTTTTTGGCATTTTCTGTTCATAAAATGTTGGGACCTACAGGCGTCGGAGTTCTTTACGGGAGAAAGAAACTGTTAGAAGAGCTCGATCCTCTCACCTATGGGGGAGGGGGAGTAAAATCCACTAAATATGACGAAGCAACGCTGCAGGAATCTCCAGAGAAATTCGAAGCTGGCCTTCAAAATTTTGCTAGCCTCGCTGCAGTTAAACCTGCGGTGGATTACATCAGAGAAATAGGTTTAGAAAACATCGAAAAACATGAAACTAAGTTGAATGGGATCGCAACAGAAGAATTGAAAGATATGGTCGAAATAATCGGACCTGAAGATGCAGAAAAAAGATCCGGAATATTTAATTTTCTTTTAAAAAAATTGGGATGCCATGAGATAACCCTTTTGATGGACGAAGAAAACATATTACTCAGAGGTGGTCAACAATGCGTTCATTCCTGGTACAGTTTTCACGGCCTTGAAGGAGGAAACAGAGCTTCCTTTTACTTATACAATACTGAAAAGGAGGTCAAGAAGTTCGTAGAAGTTATCAAATCACTGGTGGGTTAAGTACTTTTGAAATTTTTGATCAATTTGGTAAACTCTTCAAATAGTTCATCGACTACTTCTTTTTCAGTGGTCTTGAATAATAATTTTCCTGAAGGGTAGATACCAACCTCGACGTCAGATTCTAGATGAAGAACTAGCAATATGATTTCAGAAGAAAATTCTATTTTAAATTCCTTTTTTGTTAGATACTTCTCGAGTTCTTCAAGGTCTATCCTGGTTTCCCTTTTTGGTTCCGCTCTGTATGCACCAGAATCGGAACATGGTTCTACCACATCGTACATCTCTGCTTATCATTAAAGCCTAAGTCGTATTTATATCATTTTGACTTGATTGAGATGAAGCATAACAGGGATAGGTTAATAAGTTACTGTTATGTTTAAAGAAACATGCGCTGTGAAGAATTCGTTAATGAATATATGCCCACAGTAAAAGCCCATATAGCTTACATATTGTATAATAATTACGAGTTGAAACAGATCGAAATATCTGAAATATTGGATATCACCCAGCCCGGAGTCTCTCAATACATCAGGGGAAGCAGGGGTAAAACCACAGAACTGTCCAAAGAGATAGAAAAAACAATAGAAGTTGTCGCTGAAGAGATTTATAATTCTAACGAAGAGGGTAAACTCACTAAAGAAAAAGTAGATGATCTGATGTGTGAGATCTGCAAAAAAATTTGAACTTATAAACTCGAAAAGTTTTTTATTCTTTTATGTATCTGTAAGACCGATCGATATGAATAAAACAGAGCTTGAGGAGAGTCTAGTCGAAGGAATCCAAAAGGCCGTGACTAGCGTGACTGAAGAAACAGAAAGAGCGCTACGTGAGGCAAAAGATAAGGAAGAAGAGGAAGGAGCTAATGTACAATTGGAAGCTATTTTGGAAAACATCGACGTAGGAAAGAGTGAAAAAAGACCGATCTGTCAGGATACTGGAACCCAAACTTTTTTCATAGAGGTAGGTGAAGATTTCAAATGGCTAGGATCTCTAAAAAGAATCATAAACGGATCAGTGAAAAAAGCTACTGAGAAGATCCCTCTAAGACCTAACGCTATCGATCCTATCAGCGATAAAAACAGCGGTGATAACACGGGTCGCTTCATCCCGTCGATACACTGGGATATAGTTGAAGGTGACGAAGCAGTCATACATATTATTCCGAAGGGAGGAGGTAGTGAAAACATGAGTAAACTAGAGATGATGACTCCAGGGAGAGGTTTAAAAGGAGTAAAAGAGATAGTCCTAGATCAGATAGCTGAGATGGCTGGCAAACCCTGTCCTCCTACTATCGTTGGTATTGGTTTGGGTGGAGGTGCAGATCTCGCTATGGAACTGGCAAAAAAGGCTCTATTACGACCTGTCGGCGAAAGACATGCCGAAAAGAAGATCGCTGAAATGGAAAAGGAATTACTTGAGAAAGCAAATGAACTAGGCGTGGGTCCGATGGGCGTAGGAGGAAAGACTACAGTTCTTGATATCAAGATCGAATATGCTCATCGTCATCCAGCTTCGTTTCCTGTAGCGGTTTTACCTCAGTGTTGGGCAAATAGACAGTCCCTGATCAAGGTCAATCCTAAAGGTGAAGTAGAGGTGGTAAGATGAAAGTTTTTGAAACGCCTCTTGACCATGAAAAAGTAAAAGAGCTTAGAGTTGGAGACGCATTTTACATAACGGGTACAATTTTCACTGCTCGAGACGCCGCCCACGAAAAACTTCTAGAGATCGACGACGAAGATGTGCCCTTTGATCCTTCAAAATACGCTATGTTTCACTGCGGACCTGCAATACATAAAAAAGAGGGTGAATGGAAGGTCGTATCTGCAGGACCCACCACTAGTATCAGAATGGAGATTTTCGAGGATGATTTCATCGAAAGGTTCGGAACCAAGATCATTATAGGAAAAGGCGGCATGGCAGATAGGACCCTGAAAGCTTTAGAGAAACACGGCGCTGTTTATTGCCAGTATACAGGTGGCGCAGGAGCATTGATGGCCAATGCGATAAAGGAGGTCGAGGACGTATACTTCTTGGAGGAACTCGGTATACCTGAAGCTTTTTGGATGTTCAGAGTCGAAGAAGCCGGGCCTTTTCTGGTAACCATGGACTCCGCCGGAAACAGTATACATGATGATGTAGCGAAAGAAGTCTCTAAGAACCTTGAAATGGTGAAATCTGAGCTTTAAAACCCTTCTTTCTTTTTTTGATATGGACGAAATAATTGAAGAGATAAGAGAAGCAGGAAGAATCACAGCCTTCACCGGGGCGGGCATGTCAGTAGAAAGCGGCATCGCTCCTTTTAGAGGAGAAGATGGTCTTTGGAACAAATTTGACCCTCAAGAAGTTGCTAGTGCTTCCGCATTTTCTGAAGACCCCAAGAAATGCTGGAAATTATTCAAACTCCAGATCGAAGAGAGTTTAGAAGGAGATCCACATAAAGGTTACTATTCTCTCGTAGAACTTGAAGATCATGGATTGAGATCCGTGATAACCCAGAATGTTGACGGACTTCATCAAAGAGCGGGGAGTGATGATGTACTAGAACTGCACGGATCGCTTGAGCGATTGGTTTGTCAATCATGTCAAAGTAGCTTTAAAACGGAAGGATTCTTAGATGAAATAAAAGAGGGATGTATCCCTCGGTGTGATTGTGATGAAATACTGAAACCGGGCGTGGTGCTTTTCGGGGAGGCGCTTCCGCGCAGGATATTACAGCAAGCATGGAAAGAAGCCGAGAACTGTGATCTCCTGTTCTCAATGGGGACCTCTAGTCTAGTCCAACCCGCAGCTTCGATACCGGCTGTAGCGAAAAAATCTGAAGCGAAGGTCGTCGAGATAAACCTCGAGAGAACACCGATCACCGATGATGTTTCAGATTACTTCTTGAAGGGAAAGGTTGGAGAGAAGTTACCGGAAATTATAGATCGGCTTTGAGTACACTTGTAGTTATCCTTAGTCAAAAGTGTATTAAGATTACATAGAACGGTTTGGTCTTAATCCTTCGAGTATTTTTCCCAGTCCCCAGATCTGTATTTTCCCCGGCTTTCATGCAGGGCTTCGAGCATCTCTGTTATATCGGAGACGTCTTTCAGACCGCCTGGCCAGTCTTTGATATCTTCACCATACCTTTCTTCAATATCAGAGACTAAATTTTTCATCCCTTCCAAAGCCCATTTTGGCTCATCGCCGGATATGAAAACAGCCAAGATTACACTATCACCTTTATGCACTAGTACTTTTTTGTCGCCATACTCCATCCTCTTTAAGACCTCGTCGTCCTCTTCGGCGAAGGCATCATCTACAAAATTTTGTACGGCTGTGAACATGCCTGCTAGTATATCTTCATCCCTTTCCTCATTTACCGTTCTAGCGATGTGTTTGATCAACCCACCGGAATCATGGATGAGGAATATGTCTTCGATGGTATATTCTCCTCTTTTCACATAAAAAGCTACTCCTATCAATCCGAGGGATGTCAATCCAAATAAAAGTACTATATTGTTTGAATACCAAGGACCAGTTTTCGGTTGCTCGACAATTACTTCGATGCTGTCCGTAGTTGTATCCAAGCCATCACTCACCTCTACCGTCACATTGTAATCTCCGGACTCATCATACCCAAAAAATAGTTTTTGTCCGTAGACCTCTACGTTAGGACTTTGAACTATGATTTCTAACTCATTTTTATTATTATCTACGTCGGATATGTAATCCCCCATATCCAAGATCCAATTTTCACCCACCTCGCCTTCCTGTTTTGGGATATCAGATACCACGGGAGGATCATTGACAGGCGTTACTGTGACGTTCAGTGAATCTTCCATCAGCGCTCCTGCGCTGTTATTAGCCCGTAAAGTTATCAATTCTTGACCATACCAGTTATCTGGAGCGGAAAAATCAACAGAGCTGTTTTCGTGTATCTCGACGTCGATATACTCGTTTCCCGAGGAGTAGTATATGGTGTCGTTTTGTCTGTCGATAAAATGATTATCAAGGTGAAAAGCGTTGGTCAATTGATCGTCCTCTTTGAAAGCCACATCATGAAGAGGTATGACTAGTTCAGGAGGATATACGTCAGTTACATTGACAGTGGTGATCTCAGAGGTAGTTTCTAAACCGTCAGAAACGAAGATCTCTATAGGTATGGTCTGGTTGTACATCTCCTCTGGAAACACCATAATCAATTCGGTGCCATCAACAGAAACATATTCAGAATCAGTGGATATCGAGAGGTCGTGGGTCTCGTTATCTCGGTCAGAGATATAGTACTCCAAATCGAATTCGTAGGACTCTTCATAATGGACCACGAACTCGGGAAGTTCTTTGATCTCAGGGGGATAATTGATAGGGATCACAGTAACTTCTATCGTTTGTTCTATCAACGCACCTTCTGAATCCTCTGCTCTGAAAGTCACCGTTTCCACACCGTGCCAATCGACGTCTGCTTCCACATCCACTGTATTGTTCGCATGGAGGGTGATACTCAGGTAAGTGTAACCATAACTCATGTAAAGCGGTTCGTCTTCAGGATCGAAAAAATAGTCATCGAGGTCGAAAACGTTCTCTTTTAGTTCGCCCTGCTTTATCTCAAGGTCCGGCAGTTCCTCTTTTTCATCAGGCGGATCGTTCGAAGTCACTTCGACATTTATAGCCGTGTGATCACTGTTTTCCCCATCAGAAACTGTGAGAACGACCAAGACCTCCTCTCCGAGCATATCCTCAGGATATTCATAGGTGACGTTCAACCCTTGAACCTCAGTATGATCAGGATCATCGGTCTCCAGCTCGAGTTCGTCCATCCGTTCCTCGTCATAGGTGATGTAGGGCAAGTAATCGAATTTGTAAGGCTTATCGTAGTGGACTTTCAAATCCGGAGGAGTATCGAACTCCGGAGATTGGTAATCAGCTGTTAAGTTTATCCACGCCTTTTGAGAGACCTCATTATCGGCGCTGTTTACAAGATGATACATGACCCGCATAGAACCTTGTGCATTTTCCTCGGATAGAAGAGTCAAAATGTGATTTCCAGTATTGTTCTCCCCTAAAACCTCGATCACATCTGGGTCTTGACCGGTGAGATACCAACTCAAATCACTCAGGTCGTCGTACTCGTCATCTGCATGCTCGGTCAGATTTATCTCATATATTCCAAAGTCTTTTTCAAGCTCGATATCAGGAATATCTCCTTTAATCGTTGGTTCACCATCATAGGCCACACTGAACTCAGACGAACTTTCGAACTGATCGGTTATGGCGGTCACGTTGCATATCCCTTCGCTTAGACCGTGAAGGGTAGTTGTAGTTCCGTTATCCTCGTCTATCTCCCCTACATCTTCTGAATCTAGGTCCCACTCGACCTCTAGATTACTCACGAAACCTGCCGTTTCATTATAGCCAGCAGCATACAGATCGATGGTTTCGTCGAGTCCCAAACTCTCCTTGTCGATGATATCTCCGGCTCCGTCAGGCTGGCTCCTGATGTTTATCCCATCGATCTCGGGTTCTTTGACAGAGAACTGGACTGAATCCATTTTCCCCTCGTAACTTGCATTTAGCCACACCTTCTCTGGTATCGTACCTACATCTATCCCATTCTCCACACCGCTATCGGTTTCCAAGAGTTGAGCACCGCCTCCGTCGACATTCCACTCCGCCTCGACAAGATCTACGTACCCTGCAGTCTCATTGTATCCGGAGGCATTACCCCAGATCCTTTCTCCAACCGGGACATTCCCACCTTCCAAAGCATTACCACCAGGTGTTTCGGTGATATTTATGCTGTCTACCGTAGGTGAACGTACTTCGAACTTTACACTATCATGGAAAGTACTACCTGAGGAATTCTCGTATGTAAGGTTGAACCAAACGTCACCGGCCTCATCTCCAACTTCTATAACGTTCGACTCGTTATAGCTGTCTTCCGAAAGAGAAGAACCTCCACCCTCTGCAGACCAGTTCCCTGAGACGGTATAAAGGTATTCGCCATCTTCATTATAAACGGAACAATATCCTCTTACTTGATGACCGACTTCCACGGTTTCGTTATCCAACGGTTCACCACCGGGTGAGTCCGTGATCTTGACATGATCTACATCATCTGTTACAACGGTATATTTTACACTATCTTGATAATCATCACGTATGGAGGTAACGTTAAACCAAACGTCGCCTGCAGTTTCTCCAACGTTTATAACGTTAAAAGAATTCTCTTCCGCATATAAAAGGCTCGCATCACCAGTAACATTCCACTCACCAAATGGATTATCAAAAAAACCGTAGGTGTCATTATAAGTTGAAAGATATCCTCCTTCCTCATAATTTGGAGGGACCTCTTTATCGGACAAGGCCGTACCGTTCACTTCATCGGTGATCTTAACATAATCGACCCCGGCTGTCGTAAAATTCCAGGGACCTCCTTCAGTTTGGTTCTCTACGACAACATGCCAAGAATAATTTTTATTTGGATCTAAACTCTCCCATACCACTTCAGCCCTCTCTCCGCTGGTAACATTTTCTGCACTATCAATTTCACTCTCTGTCTCGTTATCATAAAATGAAACGTCCATTTCCTGCTCTTCAGTATGATTGACCAATACGGATAATTTCGGAGTTGAATTCAAGCCTTCTTGACCGTCAGAAGGTATTGGATCCTTGATATCGATCGATGATTCCAGTATATCCTCTTCAGACTTTTCTAAGGATCCTTCTTCAAATTCGATGTCTTCTTTCCGATCTTGAAGATGACCATATCCTAAAGCATCGGCTACAGAAAAAAGTAGGAGGCAGATCAAACACATAGAGATGACATCGTATTTATTCATACAAGTGAACCCCTGCTTTATGTGATGTAAAATAAAACTTGTAGAGAGATATACTTAACCCTTTTGTCGATTTAGTGATTTTGTTGTGATGATATACGCCCATATCTTGTTCTCCTTAGATTTCGTGAGAGAGAGTATCCTAGGTCAGCCCACTCATCACCAGAAGAGCTTTATCCGATTTCAACGGTTTCTTCTAAAATTGTAACACTACCATATTCTAGTGTAACTGTAAGTGTGATATCGTAAACACCAGGTGACGAATATTCATGAGAGGTATTTCTACTCTCACACGTATTTCCGTCTCCGAAGTCCCACTCATAAGATAAGATATCGTCCTCATCAAAATTCCCAACTGCCGAAAAATGTACCGTTCTAGATTCGGAGACCATATCACCGATCTCCTCATTTATATCATATGATAACTCATGTTCTTCTGAGTTATGTTTAAAATTGTTGAAGAGAGTACTATAATTATCTCCACAAGTGAAATTTACCCATACTGGATTAGCTCCTCTCCCCTCAGACTCATAGTACAGGTCAAGGGTGTAGTTCCCCGTCATCCTGTATTTCATCTCTACCGTTTCGACCTGGGGTTTACCCGGCTCTCTTACCAGTTCGATACTTTCGATTACTTCACCGTCCTCCTGGAGCACAGCCGTTATGCTGTTACCTTTTCTCCCGGCTATCCTAACTGACATCTCCACCTCTCTCCATTTATCTATCTCAAGGTCGATATCTGGAGTTTCTACTGTGACAGTAACAATAGGAGAAGTCACTTCTTGGTAGGTCGCTTTCACGTCGTATTCTCCTGTCGCAGTCTCCTCAAACAGGCCATCTTCTGTCGTATTCTCCCACATGAAGTTCGTATCTTCATCTTCAATAAGATTATCGTATTGATCGTAAGCTTCCGCGGAGAAGTCTATCGTTTCGCCTGCCGTGATCGTCTGGTCTGTTACTGGATCTATATCAACGTAATCAACTTCAGCTGGTTCCACATCGAATTCGTTGTTTGTACCCTCTACAGTTTCATCGTCTTGATCCGTGGCCGTGATCGTGATATCTTCATCGGCCTCAGTGATGGTCACGGTGCCCGACCATTCCCCTTCTGTGAAAGTAGCCTCAACTGGATCTATAGTTCCCGTGGTATCTGTTAGATCGACAGTTCCTTCATATCCTGTAGCTACGTTACCATCGTCATCATAAGCCGTTATAGTTATGTCAAATGATTCACCGGCCGTTTGAGTTACTATATCATCAAACCTGAATTCGACCGCCTCTCCAGGCCCGCCGAATGAATACATCTTTCCGTTCACTGAACCTACGTAAATTTTTCCGTCCTCGCCTATTGCCGGAGATGAATAAACATCATCGCCTGCTTCATAGGTCCATACCTTTTCACCATCAGTATTCAAAGCGTAGAGATTTCCATCATCAGATCCAACATATAGATATCCATCAGCGCTCACCGCAGGTGACGATCTTACTCTATCACCGGTTTCAAAAGTCCATTCTTCTGTTCCTTCTTTCACGCCGTAAACGTTACCGTTCCTAGCACCAAAATAAATCGTGCCATCTTGATCGACTGCTGGTGAAGTGCGTATTTGTGCGCCACTATCATAATTCCATTTCAAATTACCTTCTTTATCTAAAGCGTAAAGATAACCGTCATAAGAACCAAAATATATTCCATCCTCCCCGATAGATGGTGAGGAATAGATATCATCTCCGGTAGCATAATTCCACAGCTCAGTACCATCTGTTTTGTCTATGGCATAAAGGTTATTATCTCCTGAGCCCACGTAAACCACACCTTCTTCGGATATCGAAGGCGACGACCATAACCAAGAATCAGAGCTAAATTCCCAGTTCAAATTCCCGTCTTTATCGATAGAATAAAGGTTACCATCATAGGACCCAACGTACACATTACCATCTTCATCCAAAGTAGGGGAAGAAAAAACTGCACCATCTGTCTCATATCTCCATCTTAAAGACCCATCCGGATTGAGTGCATAAATATGTTCATCGCCAGATCCAAAATAGATTATCTCTTCTTCCGAAACAGCCGGCGAAGATATGATCATTTCATCCGTATTAAAAGTCCACTGCTCCTCGCCATCCTCTACATCGACCGCGTATAGATTGCTGTCTATAGAACCAAAATACATCACGCCTTCAGAACCTATAGCAGGGGATGACCTTACCGCTGATCCAGCATCGTGAGTCCAGTCAAGAGAGCTGTCTATGTGACCAGTATCGTATGGACTCAGCCGAGTATTCCGTTCATCTCTACCAAAGGATGGCCACGGTCCTTCAGATAGACTCTTTATTTCATCGTCTACTTCATCATCAACCTCATCTTCCTGGACCCCCGCAGGAGAAATATAAGCTGAGCTAACTGATAACCCTAACAATATTGTTCCCGAGATCAGGACCGCGATATATTTTCCGCTTTTTTTATTCATGCCCTTCTCTTGCTTAGTAATATATATGAGAGTATTAGTCATAAATAACTTTTGCCCGCCTATCAAGAAAATAACTTTTTTGCCCTTATATTCATATTTATCCCTATCTTTAATTCGCTACATTTCCACTCCTTATCCTCTCATTAAGAAATCAAACATACCTTTTTATATCGTTTCTATTGTTGTTATACCATGGCTCTGAGATCGATGAAGATCTTACTTCTGGGAGACGGAGCTGTTGGGAAGACCTCCCTGGTAAGGAGATTCGTAGAACAAAAATTCGACGACCGATATATAGCAACGATAGGGGTCAATGTCAAAAAGAAAAGACTGCCCGAGCTAGGTATCAAGATGATGCTCTGGGATATCTACGGGCAGAAGATGAACAAGAACCTTCACGCATCCCATTATTCGGGGGCGGATGGAGCTATAATAGTATACGATCTCACACGCTACGATACTTTTTTGAGCCTGAATGGCTGGATAGACGAGGTGTTCTCAGTCACAGGTAAGATCCCTTTAGTTATTTTAGGAAATAAATTAGATCTCATCGAGAAGTATGAAAGTAGCAGATACGATGATTTTGACTCGTTCATAAAAAGAGAACAAAGTCATATTGTCGATTTTTATAAGAAAGTTTATGAAGAAGTACCCGATTTTTCCATGGTATCTCCAGATGAACAATCTAGATGGGCTGAAGACAAAAGAGCTGAGATAGAATCCGAGTTCTCATGTTACTTAACTAGTGCAAAAACTGGAGAGAATGTGGAAGAAGCTTTCCGTAAAATAGGAGAAATATTATTAGAGGAGGAGATAAAATGACCGACCTTGTGTCTATGCCTATAAAAATCATACCACACTTGAGGACCACTATCGAGCAGATGGGGGGTAAAAACGAAGGAAATTTCGCTATATACCATCTAGGGTTTGAATGGGGTAAAGAAACAGTAGAGATAAGTGGTGAAAAGAGCGACCTCGACGAATTGAAAACTAAAACTGTTTTGACTGCTATCCATTCTGGGATAACGAACTTCGAAGTGGAGATCAATGAATCCATCAAGATAAAACCATATGAAACCAATATAGATGATGATTACTTTTTGGCGGGTTACGCAGCAGGTGTGGTATCGGAGCTCATGGGAGAATATCATATCGCCAGGATCAAAGATGGACAATACGAGGTGGTCAAGTCTGAAAATAAGATAGACGGTGAAATGTTTAGAGTGAGAGGAGAAAGGGAAAAAGTTGAATTAGAAAACCTAGAAAGCGGAGGATCATACCTTATAGCTGAGGAGGCGAAAGAAGCCCAGAGAAGCTTCGAAACATTTGTGAACGCTTTTAAAGAAGGTATGCCCGGATTGTGTTTTACAAGAAAGTTCCCCTCAAAATTAAAAGAAAAGTATCCTGATATCAACTGCCCGATATTCTGGCTCAGTATAGTGGATTCAACGGAGGACGTAAAAACGATCAAACCTGAAAATTTAGATAATGAGATGATCAAAATCCTAAAAGCTTTTTTGAAGATGAATCAGGGTATAGTCATAATACACGGTATAGAATTCCTGATTTCCTACATGGAATTTGATGATCTCTTAAATACACTTCAAAAGACGCGGGAACTGGTCTCAGAGGAAGGTGGCATCTTACTTTTACCTGCCAATACAGAATCGCTCAATGAAGACGATTTCAACACATTGAAAACCGAGTTTAAAATGTTCGTTCTATGATATCATATATCAAACTTGGGCCAATTTTTACCGTGCTGTTCCATACTTCGCTTAAGCCTTCTCTCTCAATATATCTCCGATCTCGGTAGGCATCTTCGCAACAGAAACACCTGCATCTTCAAGCGCATCTATCTTTGATTCCGCAGTTCCAGTTCCACCCTCAGAGACTATCGCACCTGCGTGTCCCATCCTCTTGCCTTCCGGTGCGGTTCTTCCCGCAATGTAAGCGACTACAGGCTTAGCGTATCCTTTTTTTATGTATTTGGCGGCATTTTCCTCAGCACTACCTCCGATCTCACCTATCATGATGACGGCATCAGTCTCAGGATCTTCTTCATAAAGTTCGAGTGCATCTATAAAATCTAAGCCGACTATAGGATCGCCTCCCAAACCGAAGGCTGTAGATTGACCATATCCCTTTTCCGTGATAGTGTTAACGATCTCATAGGTCAAAGTACCGCTCCTTGAAACCAGCCCTATGTTACCTTCTTCAAATATATGATTAGGCATTATGCCCACTTTGCTCTTTCCGGGTGAGATTATTCCCGGCGTATTAGGACCTATCACAGTGGTGTCATTCATCTCCGCAAGACGCATTATCTTCGCTGAATCTTGGACTGGTATATTTTCAGTTATTATCACAACGGGATCCATCCCGGCCTCAACCGCTTCGAAAGCCGCATCTTTAGCAAAGGGCGCCGGTACAAATATGATCGATGCATTTCCGCCTACTTCTTCTTTAGCGCTTTCAACAGTATTGAAAACTGGAATTCCTTTTACCTCTTTTCCGCCCTTTCCAGGAGTCACGCCAGCGACTATGTTCGTTCCGTATTCTTTCATATATTCAGTGTGAAAGATCCCCTGCTGACCGGTGATACCCTGAACGATCACTTCCGTATCTTCATCTACTAATATTCCCATATTTTCGGTGATTAAGTAGATATTATTAAATGCTTTGTTTCGCTGAGAAAGTTCAAAGCGAACTAAATCTTTCTAGATCGGACCTGATTATCAAAATTGTTTTAAACTCATCTAACGTAACAAAAACTACACTGATCAAAAAATGTTCGACAAAATAGCTACAGTATATGACCACATTTCATGGTTATTCCTACCAAATGTGAAAAGAGATATTTTAGACCATATTCAACTGAAAGAAAACGATAAAGTTTTAGACGTGGGAGGAGGGACCGGGAAACTTATAGACACAGTCTTGAGAGAAAACCCTAACGTGAAAGGATATGTACTAGACAGATCAAGAAGCATGCTGAGAAAAGCTCCTTCAAAAGAGGAGGTAATCTTGGGAGATTCAGCCATGCTACCTTTCTGCTCTAACTGCTTCGATTTCGTTTTCTGTGTCGACGCTCTGCATCATTTTGAAGATAAAAATAAAAGCTTGGCCGAGATGATCAGGGTTTCAAAAATGGATGGTGAAATAATAATATTAGAACTAGATCCAAACAACTACATGACAAAATTTGTAGAATTTGGAGAAAGGATTTTAGGAGAACCTTCAAAGTTTTATGAGGATAAATGTCTCAAAAGAGTATTTCTTAAGAAGGGTTTTAGAGTGAGAATCGAAAAAATTAATTTTTTCCAGTACCTACTTCAGGCTAAAAGGTGAAGTATTATGTACAAGGGGCTAGCGATCATATTCGGTTTTTATTTTTTAGGGGAAGTGACGATGGAATTAATTAATCTTCCAATCCCGGGCAGCGTGCTAGGGATGATCTTATTGGCATTGGCACTAGCAGGAGATATGATTGACTTAAAAGATGTCGAAAGAGAAGCAGAATTCTTCGTAGATAACATGAGTATTATGTTCATACCACCTGGAGTCGGAGTGATGCTTTACTTCGGGTTGTTGAGAGATGAATTTATCCCAGTCATCGGAGCACTTGTATTGAGCTTCGTGATCACGATCGTAGTCACAGGTAAGATCGTAGAGGTGTTGAGATGAACGGTTTAGGGATATTTTTGACAATTTCCATTTATTTTATCTTCGATAAACTATATCAGATCAAAAAGAAATTCTATCTAAATCCAGTGATGCTTTCTATTTCATCTATAATTATCCTACTTTTTTTCGCTGATATAGAATATCAGGTGTATATGGAAAGTGCAAGGATACTGACTTTTCTGCTAGGTCCGGCGGTAGTAAGTTTAGCTATACCGCTCTACAAAAAAAGAGAGATCGTTATAGATTATTCAACACAGATCTCAAGTGGAGTCGTAATGGGCGGACTGATAGCTATATTGAGTGCCTTTTTCATAGCTCATCTACTCGGTGGAAGCGGAGACCTCCTTTTGAGCATATCTCCTAAAAGCGTTACTACCCCGATAGCTATCGGCGTTAGTGAGCAGATAGATGGAATCCCATCTTTAACCGCAATACTAGTGATAATAACGGGTATAATGGGGAACTCGATCGGTGTTCCTATATTAGATTTCTTTAAAGTTAAAGATCAGGTAGCGAGAGGATTAGCCATGGGAGTCACTTCTCACGGATTAGGGACTGCAAAGATAATCCAAGAAGATAAATTGAGCGGTGCAGTGAGCGGGCTAGGCATGGCTCTTAATGGCGTCTTCACCTCTTTCATCCTTTATCACCTGATACAGATCCTGATGAGCATATGATCTCTAGGTTTTATACAGTGTTAAAGCAGAAAACTCCATGGCTCTGCCGTGGGGGTGAATGCTACTTTCACTGACCTCTCCCCCTAGTAGATGTCTAAATAGTGTGTAAACGTTGGATATACAAGGAGATGGAAGCCGAGAAAACTGTCAAATCAGCTGTTGTTGAGCTTACAAACATCAAGCGAAAACAGCTTGAACGGATGTGGTCTAACTACCAGCGGTGGTTGCATACTAAGGAA
Source organism: Candidatus Natronoplasma sp. (assembly GCA_048620775.1). Lineage (GTDB taxonomy): Archaea > Thermoplasmatota > Thermoplasmata > Halarchaeoplasmatales > Halarchaeoplasmataceae > Natronoplasma. The sequence goes on from JBMCEH010000001.1 coordinate 37,949, forward strand.
GGAGCGAACGGAGTGTACAGTGCACACAAACAACAGGCCGACAGGAATCTTGATCTAGATGACCTGAAGGACGGGAAAGCATATCCGATATTTCTCCGTGAAGACCTAAACCGTCGTAGGATGCACCTTGAAAGTCCCTATCTCAACGTAAAGCATTTATAATCCTCTTTGGCTCTAAGGCAAAACAGGAAAGAGGTGCTCTTGATTGGCAAAAGATTCCAAAGAACGCTGTCCAATCTGTGATTCTGGTCTTCTCGAAGAGGTTGAGGAATGTCCTAATTGTGGAGCTGTATTGAAACTGTTCGATATCGATGTGGACGTAGAAAACGGCATCTCAAAAGAGGCATTCGAAAAAGTCAAGAATTTGATCCTAGAAGAAGGGGAGGATGAAGAACTACTTGAAAAAATCGGAGAGATGGAGTTCTCTGCTATAGTGAATGAAGATGATGAAACAATTTCGACCGAGGAAACAGAAGATTTTGAAGAAATCGTGACTTTCGCCTGTCCCATCTGCGACAGTGAAGTAGGTGAAAATGACTCTCAATGTCCTAACTGTGGAGCTATATTTGAAGTAGAAAGTGATGAAGAAGAGGAGCCCCTAGTGGATTTTCAAGATGAGATAGACCTTTATCAAAAGAAAATAAAGCAATTCGAACGTTCGGGATTGGGGATTAAATACCTGAAAAAAGAAGTGAGCAAATTAGAGGAGGCTCAGAACAAAGGCGATGAAAAGAGGGGTGAAATACTTTTGGAGGAAATACAAGATAAAATAGAGCACGTAGAAAACATCATGAGGATCACAACTAAATGTGAAAATTTTTTAAGTGTTCTCTCTGAAAAATTAGATGTTTCAGATTTGGAAAAAAAGGTGGATAAAATATATGAGGGCTGTGACATCGGTGAATATCAGGTAGCCTCCAAAAGGGGCGATAAGATACAAAAGGAAATAGTAGAGAAGCTAAATGGGCTAGAAGAGAAAAAATGGTTGAGAGACCTGATCGAAGAAAAGAGCGAAGAGGCAAGGGAATTGATATCTGAGATAAAATCCGACGTTGATATAGACCGAGTTGAAGAGAAAATCGGTGAGGCTCTATCAGCCAAAAACGATGGAGACCTAGAAGACGGATTACATAACGTCACGGAGGCATTAAACTCCGCTTCGAACATCTTAGAGATATCGGAGAATATTGAAGAAGCAAACAAATATTTGGAAGATATAAAACAAAAAGGGATAGATGCTTCAGAATATGAAGAAGAAATAGATAACACTATAAGAGATATAGAAACGGGTGAAGAATTAGCTGCCTTTGAAATCATTGAAAGAACGATAGAAGATATGCAGAACAGTTTGGAAAAATACGAGGAGGAAAGAGAAAAACAAGAACTTGAAGAACTCAGTGAAAAAATAGAAGAAGAGATATCTCAGATGGAGGCCCTTTTGGAACAAGCTAAAAAGTTCGATATTGGGGTGATCGAAGGAGAAGAAAAGATAGACGAAGCTTTAACTCACGCTGAAGAGGATGAATATGAGGAAGGTCTTACTAAATTAGAAGAAGTTGATGAAACGTATCGAGGAAAAGTGGAAGATGAGATAGACCGAAAGATCGATTCGATGAAGGAAGGTATGAACGAAAACGTATCCGAAGAAGCGTCACCTTTTGAAAAGATCGAAGAACTAAAAGATAAAGGTGATTATGAAAAAATTTTAGAGCTTCTTGAAGATATGGAGAAAGAGATGGAGAGCCAAAAAGAAATCAAAGATGGCCTGACCGAATTTGTTTCGGAGATCGAAAGGATCATTGGTTACAGTGAAAATCTAGATTTTGATATGAAAGATGTTAGGGACCTCCTAGAAGATACGGAGGAACAAATCGAAAAGGGAGACTGGTCTGAGGCCGAAGATCATCTGAAAAGTTGTCGGAAAAAAATAAGGAAAAAACTATTACATTACCTGAAAGGGGAATACAAAAGTGCTAAGAAAAAACTTAAAGGGATCGATAGAGAAGATATCGACGTTAAAAAACCGGTTGAACTTATAAAAAAGGCGAATCGAGCTAGAAAAGAAAATAGACTAAAGGAAAGCTTCGAGACTTTGAACGATTACAAAGAAGAGATGGACAAAATCGATGAAAAAATATGACTTCTAAGTTAGAGCTTGTAGTTTTTGATATGGACGGAGTTCTTGTAGATGTTTGTAGTTCATGGGCTTGGATCCATGACTACTTTGGAGTAAATAACGAGGATTCTTTAGAGGCGTATCTTAACGGTGAGATAGACGATTTGGAATTTATCAGGAGAGATATCGATCTTTGGAAAAGCGTCGATACATACATTTGCAGAGACGATGTAATCGATATACTGCAAGACGTGCCCCTGATGAAGGGTTTTGGGGAATGTATCCCTGCCATCAGCGAGGATTACACAACCGCGATCATAAGTGGAGGACTAAAACCTTTAGCGAAACATATCGGGAGCGATTATTTCGATAGAATCATGGCTAACGATGTAGAAGAAGTCGATGGGATATTGACAGGAGAAGGCATTTTAGAGGTTGAACTGAAGGACAAAGGTAAGGCTTATGATAGACTATTATTAGAGATGGGCGTTGAAAAGAGAAGTACCGCAGCCATAGGAAATAGTCATATTGATGCCCCTATGTTGAAAAAAGCGGGAAAGGGGATAGCGTTCAACCCAACTGATGAAGAGATCAAAGAAGCGGCAGACAAGATCATCGATAAAAAGGATTTGACTTTGTTGCTGGATGAACTATAGAAAAAAGCTTACGATTTCGCTCCTCCAAATTGACCGACCTCGATTTACAAAAATATTTTATGCTTTGATGAGTATTAAACATAACATAATGGAACTAGATGAATTAGAGGGCGAAGATTTAGAAGATATAGCCCAGAATATCCAAAAAATGGAGATAAGAGGAGCAGCTAAAATCGCTAGAGCGGGAGCCTTAGCTCTCAAAATGGTCGTTGAGGATTACCAAGGAGATAGCATTGAAGAACTTGAGTCCGAGCTCGAGAAAGGTGTTAAAAGACTCCGCTCTACTAGGCCTACAGCAGTCTCACTGGAAAACGCGATAAATAAGGTTATGATAGAGGAGTATGAAGGTTTGGATGAATTGAAGAAGAGAATATCTAACAGAGCATCAAATTTCATCAAGAAATCACTTGAAGCAAAGGACAATATCTCTGAATATGGAGGTAAGAGAATAGCCGAGGGGGATGTTATTCTCACCCACTGTAACAGCTCTATGGCCTTAGGAGCGATAAAATATGCATGGGATCAGGGGAAAAACATAGAGGCGATAGCCACAGAGTCCCGACCGAAAAAACAGGGATACATCACCGTCAAAGAACTCTCTGAATACGGCCTACCTGTTACTCTTATAGTCGATTCGGCTGTGAGACACAAGATGAAAGATGTCGATAAAGTGTACGTAGGCGCGGATACTATAGCTTCTAATGGAGCTGTGATAAACAAGATCGGGACTTCTCAGGTCGCTCTGTGCGCTCATGAAAGTAGAGTTCCACTAACAGTTTGTGCTGAAACCTACAAATTTTCAAGTAAAACCGCGGTTGGAGATCTTGTAAAAATAGAAGAGCGTGATCCCTCAGAAATAGTAGAGCCTTCTGATTTTCCAAACGTCAAGATCAGTAATCCTGTTTTTGACGCTACACCCTCTAAATATATCGATTCGATCATAACTGAGGAGGGAGTGATTTCGCCTGAAGGAGCTTATAGAGTGATAGAGGAGATGGAAAAATGAGTATAGATTATCTTGCTTTAGGTGAAGAATTAGATGAAGAGGAATATATAATATGCGAATACACTGTAAAGAGTGATCTAGATATAAAAACAGCGGGAAAAAGGATAGCAGAAGAAGAATCTACCGGTACGTGGACACATCCCACGACACTGTCGGAAGAAATATTCAAAAATTACGGAGCCAAGGTGATCGAAGCCTCTGGTAATAAAGCAAAGATAGGATATCCCGTTATAGATTTCTCCGGAGATATCGGTGAAATACCTCAGATATTGAGCATAATCGCAGGTAATTTATTCGGTTTAGATTCTTTAGACGGTGTAAGATTAGTCGATCTAGAAATACCCTCTGAGATAATAGATGAATATCCTGGACCACAGTTCGGTATAAAGGGTCTAAGAGAGATATTAGATAGGCCTGAGAGACCTCTCGTCGGGACCATCGTAAAACCGAAGATAGGACTACCCCCTGAAGAATTCGCCGACTATGTTTATCAGGCCGGAAAGGGAGGCCTCACCAATTCTAAGGATGACGAGACCTTAGTGGATCAAGATTTTTGTCCGCTTGAAGAGAGAGTGAGTAAAGTCAGCGAAAAATTAGACCTGCTCGAAGAAGAAGGACACAAAATGATCCATGCCCACAACATAAGTACTTCCGTCCATCGTATTTTGGAAGCAGCAGACCTCGCCTTAGAGAACGGCGCGAGGCAATTGATGATCGATGTGCTGACAGTCGGATTTTCCGGTCTGCAAGCACTTGCTGAAGACCCATCGGTAGATGTGCCCATACACGTTCACAGGGCGATGCATGGAGCTATCACTAAGAATCCTGATCATGGGATATCTATGCCTGTAATAGCCAAGATAGTGAGGATGACAGGTGGGGATGCCCTTCACATAGGAACCTATGGGGCAGGAAAAATGCATGCTGATGTGGATGAAGAACTCAAATCTAAAAAGACTCTATTAGGAGACATGCACGACACTCCAAAAATGATGCCAGTATCGAGCGGAGGACTTCATCCGGGTCTAGTTCCAGAATTGATCAAGATGAGCGGTATGGATGTTCAGATACAAGCAGGTGGCGGGGTATCAGGACATCCTGATGGAGTCAGGTGCGGAGCTAAAGCACTAAAACAAGCCGTAGATGCTGTTTTCGAAGGTGTAGATTTGAAAAATTATGCAGAGGAGCATGAGGAATTAAAAAGGGCGTTGGAGAAATGGATGTGACTTTTTATGAAACTCAATGCAAAAAGGATCGATATAGAAGCACGTGACCAGATGGTTATCTTGAATAGTAATGATGCGGATGAGATCGGTCTTAGAAGCCAAGACAGAGTGAGTGTCAACCATACTGAAAACACCTGTTCCGCCGTAGTCGAGACTTCAAAGAGCTTGGTAAAAAAAGGAGATATAGGTCTTGTAGAGAAGGTTATGGAAAGTCTCAATATAGATGAGGGTGCAGAGATCACAGTTAAACCCACAGGAAGACCGGAATCCGTGGAGCACATAAAAGAAAAGTTAGAGGGAAAGGAACTTTCAGAACACGGAATAAGAGAGGTAATCCAAGACATTGTTAACCAACGTCTTTCCGATATAGAACTCTCAGCTTATGTTTCAGGCATATATTCCCAGGGTATGAATAACCGGGAGATAAAACATCTTATCAACGCCATGATAGAGACGGGAGAAACCATCGAATACGATAGACATCCAGTATTCGATCATCACAGCATAGGGGGAGTCCCCGGCAACAAGATAACCCTGCTGATCGTCCCGATCGTGGCTTCCGCGGGGCTGATGATACCTAAAACAAGTTCTCGAGCGATCTCTAGTGCTGGAGGAACCGCCGATATATTCGAGACCCTCGCCGATGTAGAGCTCAGCATGGGAAAGCTCAAAGAGATCGCAGAAGACGTCGGAGGAACTATCGCCTGGGGAGGAGCGATGAATCTAGCACCCAGCGACGACATGATAATAAGGGCTGAGTACCCATTGAGGATTGACCCATATCCCCAAGTCTTGGCTTCGGTACTCTCGAAGAAAAAATCAGCTGGTGCGGAATATCTCGTTATGGATATACCTGTTGGAGCTAACACGAAAGTAGAAACCATCGAACTCGGTCGAAAGTACGCTCGAGACTTCATTTCTCTAGGAGAAGAAATAGGTATCGAGACCTCCTGCGCTCTAAGTTACGGAGGACAGCCGATAGGAAATACTATCGGTCCTGCTATCGAGGCTAAAGAAGCGTTGATGGCTCTAGAAGGCAAGGAAGTGCCCTCGAGTCTTATAGAAAAATCTACCACCTTAGCAGGGATGGTGCTTGAACAGGGAGGCATAAGAAACGGAAAAAAGGAAGCAAAAAAACTCTTAGAAAATGGCAAAGCTCTTGATAAGATGAAACAGATAATAGACAGACAGAATGGTGATCCAGAGGTGACTTCAGAAGATATCGAGATAGGTAAATATTCAAAGGATATCTATTCGGATGAAGAGGGATATGTAGATAGTATAAACAACGATGAAATAATCAAGATCGTTAGAGCCGCCGGTGGGCCTAACAGCAAAAAGGCAGGCATACTGTTAAAAAAGAAAAAGGGTGATAAAGTCGAAAAGGACGAGGTAAAATACACGATATACTCAGAATACGAATCGAAATTGAAGGAATCTGTAGACATCGCTAACCATCTAAAGCCGCTAAAAGTCGAAGGGATGATCCTTGAAACACATCCAGACATAAAAAAGATATGAATATCTTGACTCAGAGGTGGTGGCGAAGGCGGACTGCTTCACCTTTGTTAGCTTCTTCCATCTCCTCTCCAAACATAACAGAAGGTCCTATACCTCTCAATTCATCTTCGTGGACCACTATCGCCTCGTCCTCCGGTTTTATACTCTCATCAGCATCCCTAACCCCCACTGCAAAGATGCTGCCTTTAGGGATGAAATCATCTATCTCAACAAGGTTGATCTCCATTTGCTTTAATATCTTTGCCCCTTCCAGAGTCAGAGATATCAATCCCCTTTCAGGCACCAGCATGCCGCGTTGGGCATCCCCGTCCATTATCTTGTACCACGGATATTTTCCCTTGATATTTGCACCTTTCAAAAGCTGTTCACTGCCCTCCCCGAACTGGAACCTTGCAAAAGATCTTAAATTTTCCATCAAAAACTCCTGAACACTGCCCTTTTGTTTTTTTATGAGCTCCTTAAGAGTTTCGGCTAATCTATCAATAGCTTGATTGGAGGTTGGGTGAGAACTTTTTGCAGTGTCGATGCACTCGATCTCTTCACCAACAAATGACATATCTGGAGGAAGATGAGAGATCACATGATCGTAATCACCTTTATCAATAACGTGATTGAGCTGGTCTAGGATGATCTGCTTCACCTCTTCAAACCATTTATGGGTTACCGGTATATCATATTGCTGGGCCGGATAAAATAACTCTAGTTCTCTCGGGACCGCACCTAGTGGAGATGTCAACGATACTTCGTGAATATTGGTCCAGTTCACCTGCTGAGTGGCATCTCTGAATCTTTTGTGAGATCTCGATTGAAAGTAGGGTTTTCTCGCGGAACAAGGAAGTAAGAGGAGAACGTCTCTTTCTGGCGGTTCGTATCTCTTCCTGACCCTCTTCCTAAATCTCTCGATATCGGGTCGATTAAGACTTTCTCTCGTGGTTACGGAAAAATCATCTCCTGTAACAGGTGTGCCCTTCGAAAAGAGTTCGTAATTCTCGTCACAATGTCTCAGCACTTCTACCATCCAGGGTTCAGACCTAATACGAGACTCAGCAAGCTCTCTAATCCGACCCTTTTTTATACTCTTTCTGATAAGTTCGAGTTCGTCCAAAAGATGTCTTGAGTTGTTCTCGATTTTCCCAGGAAATCCAATCCAATCGAATAGTTCCACACCGTGAACAGACATCATCTCTGAAAAAGAAGAATCAAAGAGATCAACCCCTAGATAAGCTAGTAATGCCATATTTTTCGGTTGGGCTATACCCGGGACGTAGATCAATTTGTGATAATCTATCTCTTTTCTCAACTCAATTGTTTTATCGTACAACATCTCGCTTCTCTTCAACAACTGTGGGGCATTACCAATGATATAAAGTTCCGCCTCAGGATCAGGATCTTGATCGAATACAACTTGTATTTTTTCATTCCCTACTTTCTCTTCGATTAAACTATCTGATAATCCTTCAGGATAAGCGAATGTAGACGGTAAATCATGTTCTTTACTGTCCTCTTCAAAAAAAGAAGCAGGAATTCGGAAGTGGGAGCCTAGGTCAGTAGATATGGTTATCTCAGCAGAATCTGGCGAGTCAAATGAATCCCCCTCAAGAAAAAATACATTAGGTACGGTAATCACTTCATCTTTTATATTCCACTTTCCTAGTTTAGCTAGCCCCCATCTATCTGTGATCTCGATCATCTAGTTTAGTACAAAGAGTTGAAGTAAAAAAGATTTGTCTTGAGTTAAATTAGAAAAAAAATAAAAAGAAAAGGACCGAGTTTTACTCAGCCCTCTTTACTCTTCGCTCATTATCTTCATCCAGCCGCCGGACTCGAAAACTGCAAGATCTCTTTCATCGAGTTTCTCTTCGAATTCGCTCCAAGAGATCGTTTCTATCCTGTCGTTGTTGCCCTTGGTGAACTGGATACCATCAGTACCCTTCACCAAACCAGGTTTGAGATTCTTGTTCTCCGCGATCTCTTTTGCTTTTCTTACGCTTATTTTTTCCATGCTCATATTTTTTCCTCCTTATTTTAGGGAGGGTGTCATACCCTCATCCCAGTCCCATAATAGACTATTAATATAAATATGTTTCGTTAATATCCAGGTAAAATCGACGGAAAATGGACTTTTTTCGACCTTGAACAGCAATATCGTCTGACGATTTTTCACGAAAAAAAGGGATTATCTAGCTCGGCGTTCCAAATTGCATTTAGATGAAAAGCCCGATACTCCCATAAGCAAAAGTATTTAATGAGACATTTAATGAGTGATAAGTATGAAGATCGTTCCTGACACTAGCGTCATCGTCGACGGGCGCATCACGAGCAAATTAGAAAACGGCGAATACAGAGATGCTGATATAATCATACCTGAAGCTGTAATATTTGAACTTGAATCGCAGGCTAATAAAGGCCAGGAGACAGGCATGAGCGGATTAGAAGAAATACAAGAGATCAAGGAATTCTCTAAAGCGGGAAAAATCAACCTTTTGTTCAAAGGTGAAAGGCCAAAACGGGATGAGCAAAGGCTCGCGGATCAGGGGGAGATAGATTCTATAATACGTTCTATCGCACTTGACGAAAGCGCATTATTAGTGACGAGCGATCTGATACAATCAGAAGTTGCTAAGGCAAAAGGAGTAGAGGTGGAGTATCTCAGGCCTGTTATAGAGGAAGAAAAAGAAGGAAACAAGATACTAGATTATTTTACTAAAGATACGATGTCAGTGCATTTGAGAGATGGAACGAAACCTACCGCCAAAAAAGGGACTCCCGGCAACATTCTAACGGAAACCATTCAAGAGAAAAAATCTACTAATGAAGAATTACAAGCCCTAGCTCACAATATCATCGAAAATGCTAAGAGATCCTCTAAAGGTTTCATAGAGGTGGATAAAGGTGGAGCTACAGTAGTCCAATTGGAAAATATCCGGATAGTGATAGCTAGACCCCCTTTCTCTGACGGCTTTGAGATCACCGCGGTTAGGCCTGTAGCTAAAGTCGACTTAGAAGAATATAAGTTATCTGAAAAGTTGAAGGAAAGATTTACAGAACGGCAGAGAGGCGTACTATTAGCTGGTTCACCCGGCGCCGGAAAAAGCACATTGGCCCAGGCAATAGCGGATTACCTCCGAAAAGGTGAATTCACGATCAAAACCATGGAGGATCCTAGAGACCTACAAGTAGGAGATGAGATAACCCAATACAGTAAGTTAGAAGGTAAGATGGATGACACAGGCGATATTTTACTTTTAGTCAGACCTGATTACACGATATTTGACGAAGTGAGAAAAACACCTGACTTTGAGACGTTCGCGGATATGAGACTCGCAGGGGTAGGAATGATAGGAGTCACTCATGCAAACCGCGCCATAGATGCACTTCAGAGGCTCATCGGTAGAGTCGAGTTGGGGATGGTACCGCAGGTAGTCGACACTATAGTTTTTGTCGAGGAAGCTCAGATCAAAAAGGTGTACGACATCACATATACCGTGAAAGTTCCTGAAGGGATGGTTGAAGAGGACCTAGCCAGGCCTGTTATAGAAGTTAAAGATTTTGAGACAGGTATTCCAGAATACGAAGTGTATTCATACGGAGAACAAGTCGTCGTTATGCCTGTTGAAGGACAAAAAAGAAGCAAACCCGTCCATGACATAGCCCAAAAAGAGATACAAAGAGAGATAAATAGATACGTTTCCGGCAGGGTTGAAGTCGAAGTAGAAAGTTCTGATAGAGTAAAAGTTTATGTCCCAGACAGTCAAATACCTAGACTTTTAGGAAAGAATGGAAAAAATATCTCGCGGATAGAAGATCAGCTTGGTCTTAGGATAGATGTACAGCCTTTAGAGGAAGCAAGTGGAAGAGAAAAATTGATTGATAATAAAATCAAAGGTAAGAACGTCGACGTTTTGATCGGAGAGGAAAAAGTGATAATCGAAGCCGGAAGAGATAAAATAGGAAAAACAGTAGACCTGTTTTCAGGTAACGAATATCTCTCCACAGTAACCGTTGGTCAAGACGGTTCTATAAAGGTAAGAAAAGGTACTAGAGTCGCGAGGAAACTAATCCGAGATGTGAATGCAGGAAAAAACGTAAAGATAGTCGATTGATCAGAACAGCGTTACAGAGATCTTTTCTCCCTTTTCCACCAATTCTACATTTTCCGGGATCTCAAAATAACCATCTGCCTGAGCCATACTAGTGATAGCTCCAGATTGCTTGTAAACAGGATGAGCTTTCTCGTTTTCCAGTCTAACTGTCATATACTGCTGTCTACCTAATGAGGATGTGATCCTCTTCGCTAGGACCGCATCTGTCTTTCTTTCAGATGGTTCTGGAAGTCTAGCCATCTTTCTCAATCCAGGTGTGATCAACTGCTGAGCGGTGTTCAAACAAGAAGTGGGATATCCAGGCATGCCGACCACTAGAGTATCATCAACTTTTCCGAACAATGTCGGTTTACCCGGCTTGAGCTTCACACCGTGAAATATAACCTCACCGATAGAATCTAAAGCGTCGATCAGTATGTCTTTATCTCCTACTGAGCTACCTCCAGAAAAAAGGACCATATCTTTATCTTTTACTTCCTTCGCTATTCCCTCTTTTAAACTTTCGATGGTGTCGTGCACGACGTCTTTTCTCCAAGCGTCACAGCGGTTCTTCTCTACTACGCTTTTCAAAGTATGAGAATTAACGTCATAGATCTGACCCGGTTTCAATTCTTTTCTGACCGGAACTACTTCGTCCCCGGTTGGAATAACGCTGACCTTCGGCTTTTCATATACTTTAACTTTATCTTTTCCCATAGCCGCTAATGCACCTATTTTTGCGGAAGTTAGAAATGAACCTTTCTTTACCACCGTCTCTCCTTTTTCAATATCTTCCCCTTTTGGAGATACATTCTCTCCTGGATGCACTGGTTTATGTATTTTCACCTTATCGCCTTCTTTCTCCGTGACCTCGACTTTAACGACGGCATTAGCTCCTTCAGGCATCGGTGCGCCGGTAGCTATCTGCACACATTCCTCTTTTCCAATCTCCTTCTCAGGAGGATCACCAGCATGTAGAATCCCTATATTCTTCAATTCGATCGGGTCAAATTTTCCCGCCTCAAAAGTATCTTCAGCCTTTACAGCGAATCCGTCCATAGCTCCTCTATCGAAAGGTGGAACGAACATGTCGCTCTCTGCATCTTCCGCAAGAACTCTCTCAAAAGCGTCATCTAGATCCACAGTCTCTTTCCTTTCTATAGGCTGAGTCTCTTCTAAAATAGTGGTAAGTGCATCGGTGTAAGTTATGAGTTCACCAAACGGCCTCTGTTCTTCCATCACTTGTTCACCTCGAAAACGATATGCCCTAATTCTGGCAAAATGAGTTCTTTCATAGCCAACTCAACTGCCGAAGTAGAGCCAGGAAGAGCAAAGTATATCTCTTTACCAGTTACACCTGCTAGAGCTCGGCTCAATATCGCTGCCGAGCCAATCTCTTCAAAACTTAATCTTCGGAATGCTTCTCCAAATCCTGGAAGCTCTTTATCTATAACTTCTCCGAGAACATCTGATGTCACATCTCTGTTGCTGATTCCAGTTCCACCATTCAGTATATAGGCCTCAGCATCTATGGATTCGATAACCCTCTTTATCTCGTCTGGATCATCCTTAACTATCTCATATCCAACTATCTCGTGTTCCTCTTCCATCAACATCTCGCGTATCTTCTTCCCGGATTCATCACTTTTTAAAGCTCGTGTATCACTGACTGTTATAACTCCGATTTTCACATGATCAGGAGCATTCTGTTTGTGCTTTTCATGACTCATCCTCATCTACCTTCTCTTTTTTTAAAACTGAAACATTTTTTATCTTTGTTTCAGGATACTGACCATTCTCATCTTTTTCCAAGTATTTCACCATGTCCCAGATGGTCAATAGAGCCGCGTTTACACCTGAGAGAGCTTCCATTTCGACACCAGTCTTGTAAACTGCTTTGACTTCACATTCGACCTTCAAGGTATCATCGGTTAGATCGAATTTTACATCCACGCTCTCGATCGGTATTGGATGACAGTGAGGTAGAGCTTCGGGAGTCTTTTTTACAGCCTGGATCGCTGATATCTCAGCGACTTGAAAAACGTTTCCTTTTTTGATCTCATCATTTTGAATAGCTTTTATACTTTTTTTAGTAAGTACGATCTCTCCTGCAGCTCTAGCCATCCGCGGAATTTTTTCCTTCCCACCTATATCTATCATACCCATGTTCAGTCAACCTCTTTCCTATCAAGCCACTTAGATTTTCCCCCTTTTGTTGTCTCTCTTTTCCACAATGGAACTTTCTCCTTTATCCGGTCTATAGTATATTTACAGGCTTCGAATGCATCTTCACGATGGGGGGCCGCTGCAACGATACCGACTATGTTTTCACCTATGTTCAATTCGCCATATCTATGAACCACTACAAGATCACTTATCTCAAAATTGTTCAGAGCTTCATCCTTCACCCTTTCCAGCTCACGTTCGGTCATACCTTCATATCTCTGTAATTCCAATTTTTCTACTTCCTCCCCTTCATTTTTCGATCTGACAACACCGTTGAAAACAACAACTGCTCCATCCTCGTCTAATCTAACAAGTTCTTTCAACTCATCTATCGTAAAATCTTCTTCAGTCACTAACGCTTTTTTTCCAACCATCTCACTCACACCAATACGGTTCTCTTTCCTCTATAGCTTCTATGAACTTATCTTTTACGTTGCCTTCCCTCTTCAAAACTTCTTTTGCAGGGACGTGATTATCAGTTCTTAACAAACACGGTTTCAATTCACCCTTCGATGTTACTCTTAAACGGGTACAGTTCTGACAAAAGGTTGAATTATGCATCGTCCTCACCAGTTCTACGACTACCTCCGGATTCTCTAGAAAATATTTCTTTCTCGCGTGCATCCTTCTAGTTTTTGTCCTCACCGCTCTCTTTTCCAACTCCGAAGCCAACTCTTCCAAAGAGATATGATAATCTCGATAGAACTCTCTATCGATTTCTTCCTCGTTACACGTCATCTCTATTATCTGTAAGATCGAGCCGGTTTCACCAGCAAACTCGATCATATCTTCTATGGAGTTCTCATTCAAACCCTCCATCAAAAGCATGTTTATCTTTACAGGGAAGAGCCCAACCTCATTAGCTCTCTCTATACCCTTCTTGACTTTGAATAACTTAGGTTCCCCAGTTATTTCTTCATAGGTCTCCGGATCGATGACGTCTAGACTCACATTTACTCTGTCCAGTCCTGCATCCCTCAACTTTTTCGCATTTCGATCGAGAAGAACTCCGTTAGTCGTCAAAGAAACATCTTCCATGAGATCGGAGGAATATTCTATTATTTTTTCTATTTCAGGGTGAAGCAGAGGCTCGCCACCTGAATACTTTACTTTGTACATCCCCAGCTCTGATGCTGTCTCCAATAGCCGTTTTATTTCAACCAGCCTAAGGCTCGTATTCTGGAGCCCTTGTTCTTCCCCCTCATTATGACAATAGAAACATCTTAGATTACACTCCTGCGTGAGAGAAATGCGAAGATTAGTTACGTCTCTTCCATAGGGATCTTTCATTCAAGATGTTTAACTAAACATATGGGATTTAATATTTGCCCTTCAAGATGATGTTTAAAGTTTATGAACATATAAATTCATTTCTGAGCTAGGACTATCAATCTGCTGGCATCTTCATCATATCTATCGCCGTCAAGATTTCCATAGGTCTCTACCTCTTTAAAGCCGACATCTTTCAAGAGGTTTTTGAGCTCTTTCTCAGTATAAAGTTTGTACATGAATCTGTGTTCCTTCACTTCGCCGTCGTCTCCTATCAATTTCCAACTGCTCTCTAACATATTGATGTCCTCTTTGATCATTCTTTCTTCTAGAAAATATCCCTCATCTATTCTCCATAAGTCCTCATCGGTGTATATCTTATCCAACACTTCTTTTCCCATAACATCTAACAAAAACCCTCCCTCCGGTTTTAAAGATGAATAAACGTTCTCGATCACCTTGATATTTTCATCTTCAGACGGGGAGTAACCAAAAGAGGTGTAAAAATTAATACATGCATTATAAAAATCATCTCTCTTGAACTCTCTGATATCTGCTTTTATGAACTCAACATCTAATTTCTCTTTTCGGGCTTCTTCTCGAGCCTCTTCTAAATATTTCCTTGTGATGTCAACACCGGTCACTTCATATCCTCTCCTAGCAAGCTCTAGGGAATGACGCCCTATTCCACAGCACTGGTCTAGAATCTTGTTCCCTTTCTTCAAATCGAGGAGATCGACGAATCTATCCACCTGATAGGGCGTTTTTTTTATCCTTTCCTCCGAAAAAAGGATCTGCTTGAACTCTTCCCAAAAAGATTCGTCTTCGAACCATCTATCCATATAACTAGAGACCTCCAAATCATGATTATTAAGATCCTTTGACAGATCATCAAAGTATACGTTCATAGCCTTCTACGAGCCTCATCATCCAATCCGTTAAATCCTTCTTATCTTTCAATATCTCTTTTCGGACACGTTCAAAATTCGGATCGATCTCCTCCGCCAATATCATATCTGCAAGTTCTTCTGCTTCCTCTATATCGGTCACCTGAGTGCCGATTTCATAATGAACCTCCTGCTCTTCGAGAGTTGGTGATGTAGAGTCAGATATTAAAATCCAGGGCACACCTAATACCCCAGCTTCGGAGGATACGATCGGATCGTCGCCCAAAGCCAATTTTGCATTAGCTATGAGATGATTATAGTCAACTATAGAGATGGAAGGTGTGTACTCTTCTAACGGTTCAGGGACAGAACCTCTCCCATCGACCAACACTTCACAATGGTCCTCTAAAGATCTAACGATATCCATCTTTTCTCTCCTCTGGAGTGAATTATTATCTTCATCTTTTATCCAATCCCCTCTCGCAAAACTCACGAAAACATAATTTTTCGGTTCGATAGAAAGTTTGTCTAGTATCTGAAAATCTGGTTCAAATCTACTTGGATGAAGGTATGCAAGAGAATGATAACTTGGATGAGAGAGGTGTTTTTTAGAGGGCACATCAAAGGGATAACAATCAGGGGTGACTATCTTGTCCGCATAATTGAATAAGTTTCTTTCATCTTTTTTTCTGAGTTTATAATCTAAGAAGACAACGGAGATCGTATTAAATATTGAATTGAAAGGTGATAGTGGAAGACTGTTGACCGATAAGGTGAGATCCGGTCTGAAAGTTAAATGTTTACTGATCAAAGAAATCTTGTTTCGTGTATAAGGAACAAATTTAGGAAGATGAGCTTCAGGTTGATTCCCAAAGAGACTATATTTAATATCGAGTTTTGAAAGATAACGTCTATTTATCTCATCGCCTCTGGCCAAACACCAGACTTTATGACCCTCTTCCTCCAACTCATGGAATAGATTTTTGAAGAAGTCTATATGATGTGGTTGAAGAACCAATAGGGAAATTTTCACGGTTTACACAGCTATATCTAAATGCTCTTCCGATATAAATCTAATGTGGAGAAAATGTTCAGGGCAAAACATCCATTTGGTTTAAATTAACAAAGTTAAACAAACAAAAGGTATTTATATTTTGAAATTGAAGAGATTCTGATGCTTTGGTTATTTATAATCGGTGTAGCATTTTCATCCGTGTTCATTGCGGAAATAGGTGATAAGAGTCAGCTGATCACTATCTCACTAGCTTCAAAATATGAGAACAGAAGCGTTTTTTTAGGTATTTTTTCAGGAATAGCACTAATAACACTCCTAGCGGTAGCTGTAGGAACCATCATTTTCCAATTCATACCAGTGACATATGTGAAAATCGGTGCCTCTATGATCTTCATATCCTTCGGTATTTGGACTCTTCGTTGCCAAGAAAAAGAAAAAATAGAAATCGAAGAAAAAAAAGAAAATGTGTTAGCAAGTTCATTTTTATTTTCGATATTCGCTGAATTTGGCGATAAAACACAATTGGTAATTATAGCATTGACTGCAGGATACAGTTCCCCTTTTTTAGTTCTCGCCGGGGCTCTAGCAGGGATGGGGACTATAATTGGTATGGGTGTCCTGTTGGGTTCTAAAATCGGTGAAATTTTCAAGAGTGAAAAGATAGACCTCATATCAGGTAGTCTCTTTATAATTATAGGATGCGTTTTTCTCCTCGAAGCCCTCCATTTTGGATAATTAAAAAATATACCCTGCTGTTTTACTGTTACCATGTCCCGATGGGAAAAAAAGGAATCTCGGAAAATCGCTGAATCTACACTTTTCACCTTGATAGAGGACGATGTAATCTTACCGAACGGAAAGGAAAAAACCTACACCATGCTTGACTTACCCGATTTTGCAGGAGTCCTCCCTCTCACAGGAGAGCGGATGATCCTGATTAAAAATTATAGATATCCGATCGATGAAAAAGTTATCGAATTTCCAGCAGGATTCATCGACGAAGGAGAGACCCCTAAAGAGGCAGCGAAAAGAGAATTAGAAGAGGAAACTGGATATGTCCTCAAAAGTTGCAAAAAATTGTGTGAGTACCATCCTGTTGCGAGTCTGAATGATCAAAAGGCACATCTTTTTGTGGGAAAGGTCGAAAAAGGTGGAAAAATAAATCACGAGATGGGGGAAGATATAGAAGTTATGACTATATCGATAGAGAAGGCTTATGAAATGTTGAGAAAAAATGAGATCACCCATCCACACACGGCCATCGCATTATATAAAGCTGAGAAATTTCTGATTAAAAAGGTATAAAATAGCAAAAAGCTTTTTCGGCTATACCCATCTATCTGGAAATTAACCGAAACTTCTATATGATTTAGTCTATTCATATAAGATAGAAATATCTCGAGAAGCAGGAGGATTTCGATAATGGAAATACCGGCTGGAAAAAGGATAATCACCTCTTTAGGGGGTGAAGGTCCTTTGAAAAAGCTGATCGAGGAGGCAAAAAAACAAAACATCGATGGATACATGAAGCTTATCTATGAATCTAGCGACTCTCAGTTTGAAGGTAAGATCGTTTTTAAAAATGCTAGTCCGACAGCCGCGGAATTGGAAAAACCTAGCAAAGTACTCAAGGGGCGAGAAGCGTTAAATGAAATAGCTTATCTCTCTTCAGATGAAGAGAACGTTTTAGAACTTTATTCTTATTCTCATTCCACTTCGAATTTTTATATCGATCAGATCATTTCCAAGTTTGAAGATTGTGAAATCACGGACAATATCGACATCGATCTGATTTTAGAATTAGGTTCTAGCAAAAAAGAAGCACAAGATGAAGAGAGTGATTATGAAATAGAAAAGGACCGCTTGAAGGATGAATATGAAGCTAGAGAATCATATGAGGAAAAAACGGTAAGGGAATTGATCGAAGAAGACGGAATAAACCTCCAAGATCTTGAGAGAGGGGGAGTAGAGATGGAAGGAGATGCAGAGGAAGATATAAACGAGTTATTGAAAAGACTTTTGAGAAAAGAGAAGGATCTTGAAAAAAAAGAAAATCGATTGAAGCGGCTTGAAAAAGAGCTTGAGGAATGGGAAGAAAAACACGAGAAAAAGCGACCTGAGATGAGAAATCTAGAAAAAAGGAGAGAAGAGATAGAAAAAGAAAGAAATTTATTAGAAAAGAAAAAAGAAGAGATAGAAAAAAGAGAACGAGAGATAGAAGAACGGGAAAAAAAGACTAAGAAAAGAGAAGAAAATTTAGATCAAATCAAAAAAAGCATTGGAAAGAAAGAGAAAAAATTAAAATCTGGACTCGCTGAGAAAGAAAAAAAGAGAGAAAGTCTTGAGGAAATTAGGGAGAAAATCGAGGAGGAAAAGGAGGCGGTACAAGAAGAGAAA
>JBMCEH010000002.1:0-45489 GCA_048620775.1 Candidatus Natronoplasma sp.
CCGAAGTAGAACAGAAGATAGAGCCTGAAGAGGAAGTAGAACCTGAAGAGGAAGTGGAACCTGAGGAAGAAGAACCTGAAGAGGAAGTGGAACCTGAGGAAGTAGAACCTGAAGAGGAAGTAGAGCCCGAAGAGGAAGTAGAGCCTGAAGAGGAAGAACCCGAAGCCGAAGATGTATTCACTTGTCCAGAATGTGGAACCGAATTGAGCCCTGGAGCCGAGATGTGCTATGCGTGTGGAGAGGACCTAAGTGATCTGGTAGAAGAAGAAGGTGAAGGTGAAGAAGGCGAAGGTGAAGACGATAAGATCGAGTGTCCAGAATGCGGGACAAAACTCGAACCAGACGCGATGATGTGCTATTCCTGTGGAACCGAGCTCGGTTAAGAAATAATATCAAGAACGATCTGAATGAAGCCATGGGTTTGAGTAACTAAATAGGGAAGTTAAAATGGAAGTAGGCCTTGTCGGGAAGCCGAATGTAGGGAAAAGTACCTTTTTCTCCGCTTCTACTAGAGCAGAGGTAGAGGTTGCATCTTACCCGTTCACAACGATAGATGCGAACAGAGGTATAGGGTACGTCACTCACCGATGTCCCCATGTGGAGATCGGGAAGGACTGTGATCCGAACAATTCTCCTTGTAAAGCGGGGACTAGGATGGTTCCAGTAGAGTTGATCGATGTGGCGGGTCTTGTCAAAGACGCCCATACTGGTAGGGGTTTGGGTAACAAGTTTTTAGATGATTTAAGACAGGCATCATCCCTCATACACATCATAGATGCAAGCGGATCCACCGATGAAGAAGGGGAGCCCTGTAAAAAAGGTGAACATGATCCTAAGCAGGATGTAGAATTTTTGGAAAAAGAGATAGACCACTGGTTAAAAGGCATCTTGGAAAAGAACTGGGACAAAGTCTCTAGAAAGATAGAAGTCAGCGGATCGAAAATACAAAAGGTGATCTACGATCAACTTTCGGGGCTCGGTGTTTCTGAAGGGGAAGTGACCAATGCATTTAGAGAGCTGGATCTCCCCAAAAATCCAACAAGCTGGGATTCAGAAGAATTGTTCGATTTAGCTCAAAAGATAAGAAGAAAGAGCAAACCCATGATCATAGCTGCCAATAAAGCCGATATCAGTAGTGAAGATCAATTGGAGGCGCTCAAAGGTCTAGACTATCCTGTTATCCCGACTTCGGCGGAGTATGAATTGGCCCTTCGGAAGGCAGCGGAGAACAACATCGTAGATTATATCCCCGGAGACAACGATTTCAAAATACAGCGGGATGATATATCTAGGGAACAAAAAGAAGCATTGAAAAAGATTAAAAAGTTCATAAAAAAGAACGACGGCCTCGGCGTCCAGAAAACAATGGAAAAAGCGGTCTATGAAGTCCTAGAGATGATAGTTGTCTATCCCGTTGAAAATGAGAACGATTACACCGATAAGGAAGGGCGTGTTTTACCCGATGCATATCTTTTGAAAAGAGGAAGCACGGCGGAGGACCTAGCCTTTACGGTGCATACGGATATCGGGGAAGGATTTATAAGAGCTATAGATGCTAGAACTGATAGGGTAATAGGTAGAGACCACGAACTTAAAGATGGAGACATAATAAAGATAGTGTCGGAGTGAAATATGGTCGAAAGAACTGTGAGAATTCTCTCAGGCTCTTACAGCAAGATCGAAGACGGTGTGGTCATAGAACTTTTTGGAAGGACCAATGAAGGAGTTTCGATAACTTTACTTTATGATGATTTTAGACCTTATTTTAAACTGGTCGAGCCCCCAGAAGACTGTTTAAGAAAATTGGAAAAGGACGACGAGATAAAGGAGATAACTACGGAGAAACTATGGGTCGATGGAAGAAAAAAAACGTGTAAAAAGATCGTCTGCACCTATCCGTGGAAGGTACCGGGATATAGGAATAGATTAAGAAAGAGATGTAAGGTCTTGGCGGCGGATATCCCATTCGTACAGAGGTTCATCTACGACTTTGATCTGAGTTCTACTGTAAAAGTTAGTGGAGAATTGATAGATGACGATTCCTACACCTCTGAGGAGATAATGTCTGTGGAGACGTTCGATAATACTGACCCTATAAAACCGGACTTAGATATTTTGAGTTTCGATATAGAGAACAGCTTGGAAGACGAGAGGTTATTGACCATCGGATGCGTGATGGAGACCGAAGGCGACAAAGAAACATTGAGTTTAGATGGTTCAGAGAGAGAGATGATAGAGGCATTTGAGAGTTTTGTACATGAAAAAGATCCCGACGTAATAACTGGTTACAATATAAACGGTTATGATCTACCGAAATTGGTGGAAAGAGCTGAAGACATTGGTATCAAAGAAATAAATCTAGGTAGAGATAATGGTAAGCTTAGAAAAAAAGGTCAGAGATACTGGTCCGTAAATGGAAGGATCATCGCCGACGCGTGGTGGAGCGTCAAGTCCGAATTAAATCTGAAAAGGGAGACCCTTAATCATGTTTCTGAAGAGCTGCTCGGTGAAGAAAAAGATGATGTAGACTCCTCTAAAATAGACGAAGAATGGGAGAGGAACTCGGAGAGAGTAAAAAAGTACTGTGTAAAAGATGCCGAGTTGGCACTGAATGTACTAAAAGAACTGGAAGTATTGAGCAAGGCTATGGATATGGGCACGGTAGCAAAACTTCCGATTGAAGAGGGTTTGAATCCAAGGACTTCCACTTTGGTCGATTCAATCCTGATCAGAAAAGCTGAAGAAAACGGCGTAGGTGTTCCGCTCACATCCCACGGTGGAAAGCGTAGCAAGATCAAAGGTGGCTATGTTCACTCTATCGAACCGGGTCTTTACCATTGGGTAAGCGTCTTGGATTTCAAGAGTATGTATCCTAGTATAATCATCCAGAACAATATCTGCTTCACAACACTTTCGGAAAAGGGTGATATAAGAAGCCCTACAGGGTCAAAATTTTTGACTCCAGAAGAAAAGAAAGGTCTATTACCCGAGATACTTGAGAATTTGATGGAAGAGAGGGATGAAGTCAAAGTGAAGATGAAACGAGCTGAAGGAAAAGAGGAGAGTTATTATAGAGGTCTACAAAACGCGATAAAGGTCCTCATGAATTCTTTTTACGGTGTTTTCGCGTCATCTTTCTATCGATTTACTGATCCCGATATCGGGGAAAGCATAACCGCATTTGCTAGAGAGAATATCAAACAGCTTATAAAAGAATTACAAGATGATGGGTTAAAGGTGATTTATTCGGATACTGACAGCGTTTTCTTTCAATCGCCTGAGAAAGATTTAGAGAAGACCATCGACATAAGTGAAGAGATCGCTCGAGATTACACTAGGGAAGCGATCATACTAGAATTCGAGAAAGTCCTTAATCCTTTCTTCAGCCACGGTAAAAAAAAGCGTTATGTCGGGCGAGTTGTTTGGCCTGAAGAAGATCTGCTCGTCAGAGGATATGAACTGAGACGTAGTGACTCTTTTCAGGCTCAAGATGAGGCACTTAGGGAAATATTTGAGTATATATTGGATGACGATGTAGAAGGTGCTGTGGAGAGAGCTAAGGAATTGATAAGAGAAGTGAGAGATGGTCAGATAGAGCTCGAAAAATTGGTGATATCTAGAACCTGCAAAAAATTTGATTATTATAAGAACCCAGATAGCATGCCGAATGTCCAGGCCGCTAGGAAGATGAAAGATTTGGGGTATCAATTCACTCCGGGGATGAAGGTATCATGGATAGTTACCGATGCGAGAAAAACGCCTCAGAAGGTGGAGCCATGGCTCTCTGATTATGAGTTAGAAAAGGAGCCAGATTGGAAATACTATGCTGAGAGGATCGCTAAAACACTGTCTAGAGTTACGGACGTTTTCGGCTGGGATAAAGAGGCTCTTTTAGCAGGTAACAAACAGTCAGACCTCTTCTCAGATGATTTCGATGATGAGGATGATGGGAATATAGGTGAAGAAAATACCTCTGAAGATGAAAAGATCGAAACTAAAGACGAAGTAACTCTAGAGGATTTCGTATGAATGATCATCTCTCGGCGATCACTACCCAAGTATCCGCATCTTTCAGATAAGGCGTGAAATGCTCGTTATCGAGGAACCTTATATTCTCAAATCCTGATTCTTCCAAGATACTTTTCATCTCTTCTTTAGAAAAAAGTTTTAACTGGATGTCGTATTTACCTCTCTTCGCTTCATCTTGTTTATCGACGAACAATTCTTCTTTTATCTCAAGCAACTGTGATTTTGAATCGAAACTAGTCTGGTTGGTTTTCCAGACGTCCATACCTTCAGGAGGAGCTCTTAAAGGTTCGAATTCTTTCTGTTCTCTTTGAAAATCATCATCGGGTAGTGGAAACAATTCGATTGCCAAGGCACCGCCGGGGCGCAAATGGGCGTAAGACTTGGCTAGAAACTCATCAATATCCTCTCTAGAGGTGAAGTGATGGTAATCTCCTGTAGAAACGAAAGCGAAGTCAAATTTTTTGTCCAAGCTAAAATATCTCGCGTCTTCGTTAAGCAATTCTATATTTTCTATTTCCTCTTCCTCGATCCTGTCCTCGGCGACATATATCATAGCTTTAGTGAGGTCTAGAGCGGTAACGTTAAAACCTTTCTTGGCCAGCCCCATGGATATCTCTCCTGTACCACACATGAGATGCAGCACGTCTTTTCCGTAATCTGAGGCGATCTCTTCCCAAAAGTTGATCTCATCATCCCTTTCAGGGAAAAAATAATCTATAGTTTCAGCGCGAAGTTCGTATACATCGCTGATATTGGCTGGCCTTACCTGCTTCATGATGAATGAATTTGGCTAAGTTATTTAATCCTTTTGAATCTAATTGAATTTAGGGATCATGGGGTCACGATCCCGTCTTCAGTTATTTTGAAACGTGCGCTTTTACCTTTCGCTTGCGATCTGTGTTTTTCGAGAACAGCTCTTCTGATATTGTATTCTAGCACTTCTAGAAGAACTATCGTCTTGGCATTATGGTAAAGTACGTGACCACCTACCGGTTTTTTTCCGTCATCACTCTCGTATACCTGGGTGGTGATCACAACGGGAATATCTTTTTTCCTAGCGACCCTCATCAGCTCTATCAAAAGGCGCCCTAATCTCGAAGAGATTCGGTCTTCTTTCTTTGAATTGTAGAGAGATCTATAGAATGTGGTAAAACTATCTACGATGAATAGATTGAAACCTTTATCACTGTTCAGAGCTAACCGTGAGCCCTTTTTGATACATTTTTCCTGTTCTGAAAATGAATGAGGTTTGAAGAAGATAGTGTTCTCCATCACCTTCTCGGATCGTTCTCCTGAGATCTGCTCTAATCTCTCCACTGAAACACCTTCGGTGTCGATAAAGATGGTTCTTTTGTCCTTCAAAGCTACATTTTTTGCCAACTGCAAACAGACGTTGGTCTTTCCGCTCCCTCCTTCACCAAAAAACTCGGTGATTATCCCTGACTCTATCCCCTTTCCGAGCAATGTGTCCAACGAATTGCATCCTGTAGGCAGTCGCATAACAAAAGAAGATATGTGAGGGGATATTATGCTTTATGGTAAGAAATTTCCGCATCTTCCTTCCGAAGGAATAAAATATTCCCTCCACTTAACCAAAGATACAAATTAAAAGAAATCAGTGAACTCATTCCTTTCTGCGAGTTACGCGGAAAGAATTTCCACTAACACGCAAGTTTCACTCGCAAACTCGTTTCAACTTGCGAGGGTAGCTGAGGAATAAAATATTCCTCATTCCCCCTCGATTACTCGCTGAAGCTCATAATGCGAGGGTAGCCAAGCTAGGCCAACGGCGCAGGACTTAAGATCAAACTTCCATGGGTCTGATAGGACATCCTGTCCCGTAGGGGTCCGTGGGTTCAAATCCCATCCCTCGCATTATATTCTCTAATATTTCTTTAAACTTATATCTATAAGATTACTACTGAATCTTTAAGAATCCCAATACATACTAGGACGATGAAGAAAGTAAAACAGAAAACAGTTGCTTTAGCTTACATATCTTTAGCTTGTTTGATCATGTTTGTCGGCCGATTGACTGGTCCAACCTAATTGGTGAGTATTGAGGAGAGCTTGGAGGATATCTGATGCTCAGGCAGGGATTGTCCTCTCCAGAATGTAGATTCTTATATGCAATTCTTCAGTTGCCCCTGCGGAGCTCTTTCAGACTCATTTGGAAGGAAAAATTTATCCTCTTATCCATAGCGGCGCTCGGTGTAGCTACGATACTAATAGACTCCACTTTGAACTACATCATGATGATAGTTATCTTTCCCCTACTGGGGAATGTCTCTGGTCTTTTTCTGTTTCCGAGCTTGACCATGCTGTCTGAACTTTACAAAGAGAAAAAGGGCAAAACCCTGAGCTTACGTTCGGGATTTGGGAGTCTTTTAGGGTTAGCTCCGACGGGTCTTCCTATATTGGCTTTAATGATAGGTTGGAGGAACATCTTTATTCTCTATAGTTTCGATACAGCTATCATTTTTGTCGTGGAATCCATATTCATAGTCGTATCATTGGTATTAGGAAAGTTGATAATAGATAGAAAGTAGGAAAATCTTTTTTTTATAGTATAAACAATCGGCCCTTTTACTATAAGTAGTAGCTTCGTGAAATCATCGAATTCTACATTTCACTATCAGAACGATTATTCGGGATAAATTTATATTCTATAAATCGAATTGATATCAAATAGATGATTAGGGAATTATTCTTAATATCGACCCATATGACCTGGGTTGTGGTTTTCTTATTTGTACCGGTATTATTGTATTACAAGGATAGAAAAAGATTTCCTACCTATTTGGTTTCGCTTGTTTCTGTTTTGATTATAACCTACTCTTTAAAATATGGATTTGGTGTACCTAGACCGGAGGATGCGGCCTTGGAAGTGATAACTCCACGTTTCCCATCTGGCCATACTGCAATGGCTTTCACCCCCATATTGTTTTTCAAGTCATGGAAGTACAGACTCCCGCTCTTAGGTTATGCCATGATTGTTGCTTATTCTCGTATTTATTTTGATCTTCATGTTCCTATCGATATAGTAGTGAGCGTGATCATTGCATTTTCAATCTCATTATTTTTCCTAAGATACGAAGAAAATATAAATCAAAAATTCAGCGATTTCTCCGAGAGGTTTTCTCATTAATCTATGACGATCTTTTTAATCCAAAAAATTAAAGAAGCGCCGTCGAGCGGATTCGAACCGCTAACCGCTCGGTTAACAGCCGAGTGCTCTGCCGATTGAGCTACGACGGCATTTAGCAACAAAATGCTAAAAGGATATCCTATTAAACATTTTTTATCTTGGAAGCATCTCGATGAGCTCTTCGATGGTCTCTTTCATCTTTTTGAGGTCTTCAGTCAAATCTTTTTCAAATTTTTCGTGCCTTTCTGTAAGAGAAGCTCCATGACTCGTAGGTTCTATGATTTTGTCTTTCTGGAGTAAACGGAGAGAATACCTTATCCTGTGTTCCTCTATATTCATTTTCTTACTAAGCTTGCTTATCCCGATGGGCTGTTCCTCTTTGATCACGTCTAGAATCTTGATAGTCCTCTCTATCACTTCTAACTCTGATTCCAGTTCATCGGTCAAGGAATGCTCGGTCATGATAAAATCCCGCTGTAATCAAAAAGCTAAATACTATATAAAGAAAAGGGTTCAATTGGTCCGCTCCCACTACTTTTCATCCCACCGCTCGAATAACGAATTATCTATTCCCATCGAATCTAAGATCTTCCCTACTATAAAGTCTACGATATCATCTACGGATTCTGGTTCGTGATAGAAGCCAGGCATAGCGGGTAAAACTATCGCCCCCTCTGCGGAGAGTTCATACATGTTCTTCAACCAGGTAGTTGTCATAGGGGTCTCTCTCGGTGTCAATACGAGCTTTCTATCCTCCTTCAAGAAAACCGCTGCTGCTCTAGTGATCAAATTATCAGATATACCATTAGCGATCTTCGATAGAGATGACATCGAACACGGCACTATCGCCATGGCATCATATAATGAACTACCCGAGGAAGGCGGCGAGTCTAGGTCTTCAGGATCATAGACTTCGTCCGCTATCTGAGACAACCTCTGGTGATCTATATTGAGTTCACTTTTCAGCAGGTCTTTACCCGCCTCAGATACGATCAGTTCTATCTTTACATCTTCAATTTTACTCAAGACCTCAAGAAGTCTTTTTCCATATATTACACCAGAAGCGCCGGTTATACACAGGAGTAACTTCATATGTATACAAATGTGTTTATGTATAATATTGTTATGGATTCTAGAAGTCCAATTCCATATTTTCTAATATAGTCGAGCTTCTTTTGAACATCGATATCATGAATAGAGCAGATAGGTCTGCGGCAAGTATCACACTCAAAATAGCAAGGATCCGGTCCATCTCGATCAAAGTGAAAGGGATACTTAAAAACATCACAGACAATATCATAGCTAACATTATCATAGAATACATCGTTATGATGTCTGGAGACCCTTTTGTACTCTCGTTGAAGTTCGGAAATTTTGCTGCAGCCCAAAGGCCGATCCCGCTCATTACGAATATGAATATGGATGAAGAAAACGCAGAAAAGACCACGAACGAGAGAGGATAATCGAGTATCAACGGTAGAGGTAGAGCGATCATCACGATCATGATCGGAGACGTTAAAATGATCGCTAATGCCTTTCCTGACGCTATCTTTTTCATCTCGCTGGGAAGCGTACGTATACACCACAATCTGACACCGTCTCTGCTGAACAGATTAAGCGACGGGATCAAGGTATGTATTACCGCTGCCAAAAAAGCAGTCATCGCGATAAGGGACGGATAGAAATACTTCCCGAGACCGAGACCGAGATCAGGACGAGGACCAAGGCTTGAATAGATGAATATCAGTCCAATCCCCATCATAGTGACCACCGCTATAGAAGCTAGAACCTGTCTTCTTCTCCACCTTCTTTTGAATTCGACCTCTGCTATCAACCTAGTGGGTTCGGAGATGAAATTTGGCAGTTCTAGGCCTTTACGGTGAAGTGTTGAACTTTCTGTATTTTGACTACTATTGGTCCATACTTCTTCATATAAAGGTGCGTTCAAAAAAACCGCTATCATCAGAGAACTTACTAACATCAAGATAGCATATCCGATCTGGTAAAAAGGGGAGAGTCCAGAGTGTAGAATTATAGCTGCAAGAGTGATCATCTGTCCAGCTATCACCAAATTGATCTTCTTGAGCCATCTATTCTTGACGTGCGATGTGACAGAGATGTTGAATCCGACTAGAGGTGCTAAAACCATCAGTGTATAAAGTAGGATGAGAAATCTACGATCGATAGGTAGTTCTATATTCCATATTCCGACAACCAATGAAGTCACGCTCATGGCTACTCCGAAGAGTAAAAGATTGTAAAACCAAACTCTGAGTAGTTTGGAATAAAAAATAGAACTTGGATTCAAGGGGGAGGAAAAATAATGTTTCTGCGACCTATCCTTCAAAACTCCTTCGATCGTTTCTGCAGAGGACTTTGCTACAAAAAAGAAAAAAATACTGAAGAGTACGTTGCCTTGAGAGGGATCGAGTAGAAGTTCGTCCAGACCGGCTAGAAATTCTATCATCGAGAGTATAAGCCAAAAACCTCCGAACATAAGAAGGATAAACCATAAGATCATCGCGGGATGTTCTTTTACCTTTCGTTTAAATCCTCTGTAAGATCTTAGTATATCCGAAGAAAATAGTTCAAGGATCTTTTTGGGCGTGATTAACCACCTCTATGAACACCTGTTCTAGGTTATCCGAACCAGTTTCTCTTTTCAGTTGGTTCACAGTTCCTTCCGCTACAAGACGTCCTTTCTCTATTATGCCTACTTTATCTGCGACGTCTTCAGCAACTGGAGTGATGTGAGTACTCATCAGAATACATTTCCCTCGCGAAGCCAATTCCTTTATCCTGGATTTGATATCTTGGGAAAATCTTGGATCTAAAGAGTTCGTTGGTTCATCCAATATAAGATTAGGAGGGTCGTTTATGACGGCGTTCATGAAAAGGATCTTCTGTTTCATACCTTTAGAATAACCCCCCATCTCTTTATGTAGATGATCGTTTATCTCTAGATCAAGAGATAGACTTTCGATTTTCTCGGATAATATGTCTTCCTCAACACCCTTTAGTGAACCCATCATATGTAGGAATTCTTCACCTGTTAATTTTTCATAAAGATCTGGGTGTTCGGGCATGTATCCAAACCGACCTCTGATCTTCTTGTTATGCCTAGCAGATTGACCGTCGATCCTCGCAGTACCGGAAGATGGTTGTAATAGACCTGTAAGTATCTTTATCAGAGTAGTTTTACCCGCGCCGTTCGAGCCCAAAAGAGCGTATATGTCCCCTTCTTCCAAAAAGAAATCTACCCCTTTTAGAGCTTCAAAAGTCCCGTAGGACTTCCTGAGGTCTTTTATCTCGATCATCAATTTCGCGAAACCCTGATGAACCCACTACAGGGAACTATTTCGACGCCGTTTTTCTCTAGCTCGTCTAAAAACACATTCAATCCGAGCGAATCGCTTGCCATGTGGCCCGCTATTATGTAATTGATATGATTTTCTTCTACTTTTTCTCGATGATCTTCACTTAGATGCATCCCGATTATGGTCCCAACGCCTGCGTCGGCCAATTTCTCATATGAGTCTTCGCTACCTTCGGTTCCACCTGTCATCTCAACTACGACTTTTCCCGCCCGATTATCCTCGCTACCCACGATTATATCAGGTCCTGCATTGAACTTTCTTGCTTCGTGGTATTCTGGTATATATTTGAGGAACTCCAAAACATCCTCCACTTTTTTGAAGTCCTCCTCATCAATTTTCTCGCTCAAAAAGGACTCCACAAGATTATCCGTAACGGTATGAAGACACATCATAGGTATATCTAGGAGTTTAGCAGCATCGAGGCTTTGATTGAAGTTCGCCCCTTTGATTTTCCTTTCTACTTCCTTCATCCTTTTATTCACCATCCCTTCAGCGACATTGATCGGTACCCCCCACTCTTCCAACATATCCTTTTGAAGTTCCATGACTTCATACATCGAAGCTAGACCGATTCCTCTTGGATGGTGTGCTAGTACGAGGTCTACATCTTCCCCTTTTTCAGATAAACGATCGGCTAACATGATCTCGCCTGTATCGATGTTTATCCCCGCCAAGATCCTCTTCACTTCAGTAGATGGATCTCCGTGAAGCAGTCTTGAGTCATGGAATGGATTCTTCAATCTTTGCTCGTCAAATACTTCTTTGTCTTTACCTTCTAATTCTTCATATTCTTCCCTAGCTTCCTCCAGCTTTTTTTCCAATTCTTCTTCATCTCTGACATCTCCTTCCATCCCCATCTTGATCGCTAGCTCGTATATTTTTTCTAGTTTCATGTTTATCGG
The DNA here is from genome assembly GCA_048620775.1 of Candidatus Natronoplasma sp. Classification (GTDB taxonomy): domain Archaea; phylum Thermoplasmatota; class Thermoplasmata; order Halarchaeoplasmatales; family Halarchaeoplasmataceae; genus Natronoplasma. The sequence continues at coordinate 11,457 of JBMCEH010000002.1, forward strand.
TCTAAGGAAAACCCGGGGATATTATATTCTTTTCCATCAAAAGAGGTTTTTTATTGAACCATTATCGATTCCTTATAACCGGTTTTGGGCAAAAAGTATTTTTTATGTCTTTATTTATCCTTTGCCGATGGTCAGAATATTCGATAGAAAACTGAAACAGGAAACCATAAAACATTATGTCGGTCAAAGCTTTCTTGCAGCTTTAGTCCTTTATTTAGGTCTCAATCTGCCGTTATTGGGGGAGGAGATAGTACTTGTAGCAGCTGCAGGTTCTACAGCCTTTATCGTTTTCGCGATGCCAAATAGTGAGACGGCCAATCCAAGACGCGTGATCGGTAGTCACTTTATATGTGGTCTTATAGGTCTAGGATTTAGTGCTATCTCCCCCTCTATCTTATCTCCTGAATTGGCCGTTTCTTTAGCTTTGGGTGCGGCCATTCTAGCTATGGTATCTCTATGGTTAGAACATCCTCCTGCAGGGGGTACGGTTCTCTTTTTCGTGCTCAATCCACAACCTGTAGCGCTGGTCTCTCTATTGCTGCTTGTAAATATTATGGCCACACTTTCGTATGTAATTCGGCCATATCTTTATGATCTACTCTGAATTTGAAACCTACTTACTTCTAAACAAAGAATATATAAAGCCCACATCTTATGGGATATTGATAAATTTGAGCAATGGAGACGAAGATGAAGTCGTAAGGGTGCCTTACCCAAATAGAAGCGAAGGACAGATGTTTGCTATAGCTGAGAATATGCTTGGAGGAGCCCGAGTTCGAGTAATCTGTGAGGACGGCAAATCTCGATTAGGCAGGATTCCAGGAAAACTTAAAAAACGGATGTGGATAAGGGAAGATGATCTTTTGATAGTGGATCCGTGGGATTTTCAAGATGAAAAATGTGATATCAAGTACCGTTACACTAGGACTCAGGTCAACTATTTACGGAAAAAGAACGATCTTCCCGACAGTTTAGATGTCTTTTAGCCTTTTAACGCAAAAGTTTTTTGCTATAAAGGAGATGAATAAGCATGAAAAGGGATCTGCTAGATATCCTCCGCTGTCCTAAATGCAAGGGCGAATTGAAACTGATTTCTTCTGAAACGGATGAATCCTCAGATGAAGACGACTCTCAAGAGATCGAAGAGGGTACTTTGCACTGTAAAAAATGTGATATAGAATACCCTATCGATGATGGGATACCTAACATGCTTCCGTCAGAGGGATGATATCAAAAGTATTCACTTCATATATTCTTTTTGAATTTCTACGATATCGGAGCTATTTTTTGCTTCCTGATAATCGTTCAATGGATTCTTATTCATCTCGATGAATTGCTCTCCCCAGTTAAAAATTGAGAGTATTTCACTTGCTTGATCCTCCTCACCAAATATGTAAAGCGCGGCGGCGATAGCTTCGACAGTCGTGAGCTGGAAAGGTTTACCGTAATTTATTGGATTCACTGCCACCAGATAAGGCAAGGCCCTTCCATTCTCATATTCAGGTATTTTTTCTTCCGCCTCTGTCCAGGTACAGTCAATAGCTCTTATGCCTCCCTTCTTTGCTTTTTCTTTATCTTCTGGAGATATAGCCTTCTCTGATATCGGACTTAGGTATATACCATCTCTTCCCAGTTCTCTATCATTCACGATTTTATCAGCATATTTATTGTCTATCAACTTTCTTGCAGTACATTTATCAGGGTCGCACTCCCGATAATCTAATATAAATAATTCCATGCCGATGCTAATTTAAGACATCGGTAATAAATTATTCGATAATCTTAAAACTTTGAACATGGTGCATATCTTTTCCTGCTTTTAAAAAAGAATGAAAAAATATATGAACATGCTAATCTATTAGAGAGTACCCGATGATGACGAATCCAAAACTGACAATAGCGAGGGACAAAAATCCCTCTCTATGTTCAAAAGCCAAATGGCTTTATGTGGATGATGATTGATGGGCAGTCTGAGGGTATAAACCTAAAACAAGAGGATAAATATGGTAACTGGTTTCGACTTACTTCATAATAATAAGCCCTTACAGAAGCATTGGTTGAAGAGATTGATAGCTTACTTTATCGACTTAATTGTTTCTTCCATGGTAGTTTATTTGATACTCAATTTTCTTGCCTCTGTATTCTTTGCTCGCTCTATGATATGGTACTTCCCGATGACCGCTGGTATAGTTCAAGTGTTTTATTCAGCGCTTCTAGAATTCACGAGTAAAAAGACACTGGGTAAAGCCATCATGAAGTTAGAAGTGGAAGCCTTGACCTACTCTTTTGAGCCATCCGATGCTTTGATAAGAAATTTTAGTAAACTGCACGGTATTTTTGTTCTTTTAGATTGGGTGATCGGTATGGCTAGTGAAGGAGATCCCAGGCAGCGCTATCTTGATCGATTGACCGATACGACTGTGAAAGCTGTGGGTGAACCCATACATGTGAGAGAATACATCGATGACCATCTTTTGAAATCAGATGTCGGAGAAAGATCCACGGAACCTGAAGATGAAGAGGAGGAAGAAGGAGATAAGAGAAGGTGTCGGGAATGTGGGGGAAAACTGATAGAGATAGGCGAGGGAAAAGCTAGATGTAGAGATTGTGGGCGTATCCAATAAAATAATATGTACATAGCTGTTGATGATACGGATTCTAGAGAAGGTATGTGTACGACTTTTTTAGCTACTGAGTTGATTAAAGAATTCACAGACTATCAGATGTTGGATTATCCCAAATTGGTTAGACTAAACCCTAACGTACCCTGGAAGACGAGAGGAAACGGAGCCATTGTTCTAACGTTCGGAAAAGGGAGTGAAAAAGAAAAGAGGATAGGTTATGTAGATGGGGATCTCTGGACCTTTAAAGGTACACATGAGAAAAGAGAAAAAGATTTTGATAGGATTAAAAAAGTGGTAGAAGGATTAGCTCATTTTCGAAGTTCGAACACTAATCCAGGATTGATCTTAGCCGAAAGAAGACCTCCCCGAGACCTGTATGAGAAGGCTGTTAAAGATGTCGTTGAGTTGGAGGATGTTTTAGATGATTTGGATCAAAATGGTTTCGAGTACAAAGGTTATGGAGAGAAAAGAGGTTTGATCGGTGCTTCAGCAGCTCTAGCCTGGACACCAAAAGATATGACCTATGAACTACTAACATATCGTAGAGAAGAAAAGTGGGGCACTAGTAGAGAGTTAGATGAAGAAGATATCAGACGTCTCGATGATATAATCGATGGTGCTTTTGATTGCTATGATCATGAAGAAAACAAACAGGCTATAGCTCCTAATTCTCCCTGCCCAGTTCTCTATGGTGTAAGAGGGGAGGATTCACAGGAATTACAGAAAGCTCTAGATAAAATAGGTGAAGAAGAACCGGAAAGATGGGTCACATTTCTCACCAATCAAGCCACAGACGATCATATACAGCAGGCACTAATCAAAGATATGGAGCCTTGGAACTCAGTAAAGATCGAAGGAGAGGTATGTTCAGAACCAAGGTCGATAGAAGGAGGACATGTACTTTTCGATGTAAAAGATGAGACGGACCAGATAACCGCAGCGGCTTATGAACCCACGAAAGGGTTCAGAGAAATCATAAAAAAGCTGATAGTGGGGGACAGGGTTCAATTGTGGGGAGGAGTGAGAAAAGAGCCTAGGACTCTAAATATAGAAAAAATGAAAATTCTAGAGTTGGAGGAAAAGACAGTAAAAATCAGAAATCCAGAATGTCCCGAATGTGGGAAGAGGATGTCATCGATGGGGACAGACGCAGGATATAGATGCAAGAGGTGTAGAACAAAAGCAGACGAAGATCAAGCGATACGAGAGAAAGTAGATAGAGAGTTAAATGAAAAGTGGTACGAGGTGCCTGTTTCAGCTAGGAGGCATCTCTCTAAACCGCTTAAAAGGATGGAGTGAAGTTTTTCACTCTGGATAGTACTCGTCTATGTATTTCTGATCTATCCTCTTCAATTCCTTTTTTGGTATGATTGTGAGCAAGTCCCAGGCCATATCGAGCGTTTCATCTATACTCCTGTCTTCTTCGACTCCCTGATCTATGAATCGCTCTTCGAACTCTTCTGCAAATTCAAGGTAAAGTCTATCTCGTTCACTGAGTGCTTCTTCGCCCACAACAGCTACAAGATCACGAAGATCAAGACCTTCTGCGTAGGCAGCATACAGTTGATTGCTCACGCCGGAGTGATCTTCTCTCGTTCTTTCTCCGCCTATACCTTCTTCCATGAGTCTAGAAAGGCTCTCACCAGGCGTGATAGGAGGCCTGATCCCTTTTCTATGTAATTCTCTAGAGAACACGAGCTGTCCCTCGGTGATGTATCCTGTAAGATCAGGGATAGGATGGGTTATGTCGTCGTCGGGCATGGTGAGTATAGGTATCATGGTTATGGACCCCTCTCTGTTCAATATCCTGCCCGCTCTCTCATAGATGTTCGCGAGATCAGTGTACATGTAACCTGGATAACCCCTTCTTCCAGGTACTTCTTCCCTCGCCGCAGCTATCTCCCTCAGGGCCTCGCAGTAGTTCGTCATGTCCGTAAGAATGACCAACACCTGCATATCTTCTTCGAAGGCGAGGTACTCAGCTGCAGTAAGCGCCATCCTCGGTATCACTATCCTTTCGATAGCAGGATCATCGGCGAGGTTCAGGAACAGGACCGACCTTTCCAGTGCTCCCGTTCTCTCGAAGTCCTTTCTGAAAAAGTTCGCTTCCTCCGCGGTGATACCCATCGCACAGAAAACCACGGCGAACTCTTCCTCTTCACCCAATACTTCGGACTGTCTGGCGATCTGAGCCGCAACGCTGTTATGCGGTAAACCTGAAGCGCTGAATATAGGTAATTTTTGTCCTCTGACCAAAGTCAACATACCGTCTATGGTTGAAATACCGGTCTGGATGAATTCTCTAGGATATTCTCTAGCAGATGGGTTTATAGGATCTCCATTTATATTCCTTCTTTCATCAGGTATGATATCTGGACTTCCATCGATAGGCTCTCCAATTCCGTTGAAAACCCTGCCGAGAAGTTCTCTAGAGACGCCGAACTTCATGACCTCGCCGGTGAATTGTACGCTAGTTTCATCAGTATCCAATCCTCTAGTTCCTGCAAAAACCTGCAGGACTGCACGATCGGTTCCAGCCTCTAGTACCTGCCCTAACCGTTCCTCACCACTCGGCAATTTGACTTTAGCTATCTCATCATAAGCGACATCGCTGATACCTTCAACTACCATCAAAGGTCCAGCAACTTCAGTAACATTCTGATATTCCGTCCTTTTTGACATATCGTCGACCATCTCTATCCCTCCTCCGGTGTAATGTCTTCATCATTCATCTTGCTCTCTTCTTCTTCAACATCTAACTCCTCTTCAGTCTCTCCTTCGAGAGGAGAAGAGAGTTCTAGTGATTCTTCAAGTTCTTTGAATTCTTCGTTCATCTTCATCTCAACTTGGCCAGATTTCTCTTCCCATTCATCCGAGGGTATGTTCGACATTCTGCTTATATCTTCTATAACATCCATTTCTGATAAACTATCTACGGAGACGCCTTCTTCGAGAGCTCTCTGTCCGGTTTCGTAGAATTCCATTATTATTTGGAGCATTCTGAACTGCTTCTCTGGAGAACAGAAAGTATCCACATCGTGGAAAGCGTTCTGTTGAAGGAAATCTTCTCTGACAAGTCTAGCGGCCTGAAGTGCGAATTGATCTGAGGTGGGTAGAGCATCTGGTCCGACTAGCTGGACGATCTCTTCGAGTTCAGATTCTTTTTCTAACAAACGCATGGTCTCTCTTCTAAGATCCTGCCAATTTTCGTTTACGTTCTCATCCCACCATTTACCTACCTGGTCGAGATAAAGTGAATATGAAGTCAACCAATCTATAGCCGGAAAGTGACGTCTGTTCTTCAGTTCGGTATCTAAAGCCCAGAAGACCTGTGCTATCCTCAAAGTGTTCTGGGTGACCGGTTCAGAAAAGTCTCCTCCAGAAGGGCTTACAGCTCCGATCACGGAAACAGAACCCTCTCTATCACCATAAAGCTCGCAGATACCAGCTCTTTCATAGAATGAAGCGAGCTCAGAGGCTAGATACGCGGGAAAACCTTCCTCACCAGGCATCTCTTCTAACCTTCCGGATATCTCTCTCAGGGCCTCTGCCCATCGAGAAGTTGAATCGGCCATCAAAGCCACGTTATAACCCATGTCTCTGTAGTATTCCGCTATAGTTATACCAGAAAAGACGGAAGCTTCTCTTGCAGCGACGGGCATGTTACTGGTATTTGCGATCAGAACGGTCCTCTTCATCAGAGGTTCTCCACTCCATGGATCTTCTAATTCAGGGAAATCTCTGAGAACTTCTGTCATCTCGTTACCTCTCTCTCCACAGCCGACGTAGACGACTATGTCTGCATCACTCCATTTGGCCAATTGATGCTGGATGACCGTTTTGCCAGTCCCGAACCCCCCTGGAATAGCCGCTGTTCCCCCTTTAGCTAGAGGGAAGAAAGTATCCAACACTCTCTGACCCGTGACCAACAGCTCTCCTGGCTGTTTTTTATCTTTGATCGGTCTACCTACTCTAACGGGCCATCGCTGTTTCATACTTATCTCTTCTTCACCTTCTTCGTTCTCTAGAATCGCTATAGTTTCATTTATAGTGTATTTTCCTTCAGAAACTATCTCTTTTACCTCCCCGCTTTTATCAGGAGGGACCATGACCCTGTGTTCGACCGTCTTGGTCTCCTCTACAATACCGAGGATATCTCCATGTTCGACTTCTTCACCTTCTTCAATTTTCGGTTCAAATTCCCATTCCCTCTCTTCATCTAGAGGAGAGACTTCGATACCTCTCTTTATGAAATCGCCGGTCTCTTCAACTATTCCTTCTAGAGGCCTTTGTATACCGTCATAAATTTGTTCGATGAGACCCGGTCCCAACTCTAGCGAAAGAGGTTCGCCAGTCCTTTCTACCGGTTCTCCCGGTTTCACACCTCCGGTCTCTTCATAAACTTGTATCGTAGCAACATCTTCGTCAAGTTCGATTACTTCTCCGATCAGGCCTTCCTCGCCGACTTCAACCACTTCGTACATCTCGACTCCTCTAAGACCTTCGGCTTCTACGACTGGACCAGCAACATGAATTATTCGTCCAACTCCTTCATCTTCATCAGGTTCTTTGATCTTGCTTATACTTTCCTCGGCTTCGTTTACCATATTTTCTTTCCTCCTGAACGGATTTCAAAATAATAATCTTTATGAAATTTATACATCATTCTTTTCCCTCCTGTGAAGTGATATCTATACCTACAGCTCTTTTTATCTTGCCTTTAAGAGGATCCTCCTTATCTTCTAAAGGACCTTCTTTATCGGGTATCTCTACAATGATAGGATAAATCGTTCCCTTTCTTTCTCTCTCTTTTCCCTGAATATGCTCTCTTATCTCTTCTGCTATACCCTCTGATAATAATATGACGCCTACATCCGGCGACTCTAACAGCTTATTTATTCTTTTTTTGCTTTCATATTCGTCAGTTGGAGTAAAAGTTTCGTCTATGCCAGCAAGGGAAAAACCCAATGTCATATCCTTTTTCCCGACCACTACTACCTTCTTTTTCATATATTATCCTCCAGGATCATCAACTCTTTGACTCTTATCGGATCAACATCTTCTTTTATCCCACGAATCAGAGCTCTCATGTTTCTCAGTTCTAACTCCTTTCCCACAAGATATTTCAAAGTAGGTCCTACAGTAAGGATATGTTGATTGTTGAGTTCTGTAACCATTTTGAGTAATTTTTTATCTAGGTAATGTTCAAAATCAAACTTCTCATCTGACTGCATCTTATTCCTGATATCTTCATATGATGTCCCTTCCAATTGGACTAGAGCTTCGTCAATATTGGTAGATTCGGCCATCTCTTCTAACTTCCATTCCGGTAATTCTCTCCCTTTAGGTAAAATGCAATCCTTCAGCCTTTCGCTTTGAATTTCTTCTCTGATCCCTCTCAATATTATTTTGATATTTAGAAGATCGACATATCTTCCGAAAAAATACCTGACAGGAGCTCTTTGCTCAGACTCTACTTTGAATATACCCTCCTTCAACTTATTGAAGGCGTATTTGTCTAAGGTAACATCGAGTTCGAAGGGCTTTTCTTCCCATTCCTTCTTTTCCAGAACCTCTTCGAGTTCCGTGCCTCTTAATATAGAAAGGGCTTCCTGCAGATTTCTAGCGGAGCTGAGGTCATCTATAACTTTTTCATTTATTTCTTTAACCGGATAAAGTCGGTCCTCTACTTCTTCTAATCTATCTTCCTTTATCGCTTTGATAGCGCGTTTTGCCATCTTCACATCATATCTCGAAAGCCAAGCTTTAGTGAACCTTTTTGTCTCATCTGGAGAAGTCCTGTGAGCCTTTTTCATCAGCTCAATATTTTTATTCTCAAGTTCTTTTTCGACTTTATCGATATCTTCTCTCGCTTCTTTAGAAATTTCATATCCATCCTCCTCTAGTTCTGAATAGACTTCATTCAAATTACCTCCTTCCACCAGATCGGATATTTTTTTTTCTTTCAAATAAGGATTTCCACTTGATCGGAAGACCGCATTGGGGTAGGTAAAATTGGCTATGCTTATAACCACTCGGTAATAACTCATGAAGAGGATTATCACCAGCAGTAGAGCTAAACCGATGATCAAGAAAACGAAGTTAGTCATCCCTATACTATCTATGAGATCTTCTAACACTTACTCTTCCTCCGGAAATAATATATCAGATATTTCTTTTCTGAGCTGCTTTTTCTTTCGTTCAATATTTGCTTCAAAAGTCAAGTCTATGGTCGCTCCTTTATCTGAAACTGCCTTTACACCGCCGATTGAGTTTAGATCACCGATAACTTTCAGAGAAGAATCTATCTTTTTTGCGATATCTTTCACTTGATCTTCTGATTCTTTTGGACAGTGGATCTCTACTTCGCCATCTAGCAGCTCTCTAGATTTTTCTATCGACTCTTCGAGATATTCATCATAATCTTCGGGATCCATCTCTCTCAATTTTTTTCTGCTGTTATCCAAAACTCTCTCGATCATCTCTTCCCTGATATTCAACCTTTTCTTTCTAGATTCCAATTCCGCTTGGGATATGATCCTGTTCTTCAACGTTTTTATCTCTCTTTCTTTTTCCTTCTCTATTTCGTTCAATCTCCTTTCTTTTTCCCGTTCTATTTCTTCTCTGATCTCTTCGGCTTTTTCTTTCTCTTTTTCCATTATGGTGTCAATCTTGTTTTGAACGTCTGCTTTTATCTTCTCTACGATCTTTTCTACTGAAATCTCTCTCACCCCATGAATCCAAGTGAGACTATGATTAATATTGCCACCAATAATCCGAATATCGCGAAAGTCTCTGACATAACGCTGAATATCATGCCTTTTCCGAATGTTTCTTCTCTGTTAGCCACGGCAGCTATAGCAGAACCTGAGGTGATACCTTGGCCTATACCTGAGATACCCGCAATACCGATAGAAAGACCTGCTCCTACCGCGGCGATCCCCATTCCCATCGTCATCGTTGGCTCATCTCCCATCATACCGCTGAATACGATCAGGAGAATGCCTATCAGAAGGCCATAAATTGCCTGGGTTTCAGGAAGAACTGAAAAGACCATACTTCTACCGAACATGGTCTCATCTTCCGCGACTGTAGCGATACCACTGGCAGAAGCAATACCCTGTCCAATACCAGAAAGTCCAGCAATACCTACAGAGAGTCCAGCTCCGATGCCGACAAGACCAACAGGAACATCTATTCCAGCCATGGCATCGCCTCCTCCTAACAGACCGCTGAATATCATAAGCAAGATCGATAAGAGTAATCCATAGATAGCTTGGGTTTCAGGAAGCACTGAAAAGACCATACCTCTACCGAACATTTCGCTGTCCTCTGCCACAGTAGCTATCCCACTAGCTGAAGAGATGCCCTGACCTATAGCAGATAATCCAGCAAGACCGACCGCCAATCCTATCCCTACAGCCATGATACCGACAGGTATCGGAATAGCACCGCCCCCTCCGATCACACCGGTGAAAAGTAAGATCAAGATGGCCACGAGAAGACCATAGATAGCCTGAGTCTGTGGTAGCGCCTGAAATACCAGTGATAAGCCGAACTTGTCTGGTTTTTCAGCGATAGTACCTGCACCGGCCGCACCGGCTATACCGACACCTATCCCGGCGCCCATGCCGGCAATACCTACTGCGAGTCCGGCTCCTACGGTGGCCAAGAACATACCTCTCTGATCTTCTTCTACTATAATTGTAAGATCGTCTGTGAGATTGTCTTCATCTTCTATATCGACTAACACATTAAATTCATATTCGCCATATTCTCTAAAAGCGACTTCTATTTGATAATATCCGTCGTTCTCGTGTTCGGCTAGAACATTCTTAGTGAACCCCTCTTCTTCAGGGAAAGTCCAATTGATATTCGTTATGTTGTTATCAACTTGACTTAGGTCAACACTGAGCACAGCTCTTACTGATTTATCTGGTTCCAAACTGAGCGTCGTTTCCTTCCCTAGGTCTTGGCCATTCACAAGGATTCCAGTAGCATCTTCACTCTGTCCTTCCACCGATCCTATCGAGGAAGTAAATCCTAGACTGAACACCAGTGCTACGATTAGTAAAGCTATCAATAATCTTTTTCCAAACTTCGATTTCATATTCATTTTGTCATCTCCTCCTTAGTTTTTAATTTTGTGTGTTTTCTTTCAAATTTAAAAGGTTCGAATTCCTTTCCTCCACCTTCGAAGAAATATCCAAAGAACTCAACATATTGAAGCCTGAGCGAATGGACAAAGGAACCTAAACCTTGAAGCGCGAGGTTTATAATATGGCCAGCAAAGAATACTAAAAGAGCTAATACGAAGAATGGATATGAAGGATCTGCAAAACCCATCGCGCCAAGTATTATCAAAACTCCACCGACCCCTGTCATCTTATCACTTTTTTTCTTGATATGGCCATATAAAGCAACAATTGTGCCTATCGCCAATAGGGGCCAGACTATCAACATGCCTACATCTGCTCCAGCGACCAGATCAGTGATTACATTCACGGTAAGCCCTATTCCCGCAGTCGCCAATCCCAGGGCCAATATTCTTGAAAAAGACAAAAAGTCGCCTAAAAAGCCGGTCAACTCGAAGAAAGACAGTCCTTTAGCTCTAAGAGCTAAAAGGATTAGGCCGACAGCCCCCATTCCATAGGCTGCGTAGTTTACAGTAGATGTAAAGGTAAAATCTTCAACCATCATAGGAGCTATCAGTATAAATGCGGCGGGCTGCAACAACCACCATGATGTATTTTCAAGTATGATTCTTTTGTAATTCTTTCGTTTTATATGTTGGATCAATTGCAATACGAGCCCAATATTGATGTAGGTTATTCCAATAACCAAAGAGATGATTAGCAGTATGAGGGGTCCATCTCCTTCTAATGTTTCCAGTAAAGCAGGGGTCTCGATACCGAATCTACCTATAAGGTTATGATAGTCATCTCTACCTGGTCCCATATAACCCCCTTGGATAAGACCAAAAAATATGGTGGAGAGCCCCGTTGCAAATAGAATCCAGCCGAAGTTCTTTATCCCCTCTTCTACCTTCCCAGGCCCTTTTATCATGACGATGGCTCCAACAGCTAGTATGAGACCGTAAATAAAATCTCCAAGCATCAAACCGAAGAAAAGAACGAATGCAGGACCCACAATAATAGTTGGATCGACCTCGTCATATCTCGGAGGTGCGAACATCTTCGTTAAAAGCTCAAACGGCTTGATAGGTTTTGGATTTTCTAGAGAGATGGGGACTTCATCTGGATCTACAGGTTCTTCATCGACGATTTCGGCGTGACCCTTAGCGCAATCTGAGATAACATCTTCTACCTTTTCAATATCGTCTTCTTCAGCCCAGGCTTTTATCACGCTAGTCGTATCCGTACTGCCGAAATTCTGGACAATCTCTTTTTTATCCCTATATATATTCAACTCTTCTCTTAACACCTGGTATTTTTTCTCCCAATCCTCTTTATATTCTCTCAGATCATCGACAATCGAGTCGCGTCGTTCCTTCAACTTTTTAAGACCCTTTTTTACCCTTGCGAGAGCCTCTTTTGGATCCCCTTTAAGCTCCTCTAACTTGAGTGGCCTAAAATCTCCTTCTTTGAGAGCCCTTTCGTATCCCTCTTTCTCCCCTAAATAAGCCCCAGTCAATACGAGATATTCCTCCTCTGTCTTTCCGGTCTTAGAGAAAAAAGCACTTTCTAATTCCTCTAAGGCACTTTTCAACTTAGTGGGGTTTTTTGTTTTTCCTAGTCGTAGAACGGAAAAAGTTGATTCACCAAGCGAACTCAATTCTATATCGATATCTATGATGATATTGAGGGCTTTTTCTTTTTCTTTCAGATCTTTTATCTTATCTTTTATCTCTGTGAGTTCGGAATTCAATTCCTTGATCTCTTTACCATTTTCTTCTAGGAGATTATCTACTTCATCGAATAGATCATCTAATGGTTTCTTTTCCCTTTCAATCTTTTCGGGTTCAGGTGGATTCAAAAATTCTTTTATGCTTGTTTCTCCTTCTTCTTCTATCCTTTCAAATATATCTATAATAGAGGACAATCTCATCTCATAATCCGTGAAATCTGTGATGATTTCAGGTATATTTTTTTCCTCTATGAGCTCTTTTACATCCTCGTCTCTATCTACTGAATCTATTTCGACAACACTCTCGTCTTGAAGAGAATCCACGACCTCATGGGTATAATTTTTATGGACAAGGATCGTGAGGTCTTTCATCATCTTTGGAAACAGCAAATGTTCATACCTCCATTACCTCTTTCAGGACGTGATCTACGGCCCTGGATATATTTTCTTTAGTCGAACTTCTTATTTTCTCTGCTTCTTTTTCTCCTCTCTCCCTTATTTTTTCAGACTTGTTTTCGGCTTCTTTCTTAACTTCTTTCTTTTTTTCTTTTAACTCTTTCCTCAGCGAAAACAGAGCATCTTCTTTCTCCTGATGTGCTTTTTCTTTAGCCTCTTGTACCATCTTTTCGCCTTTCTTTTTGGCCTTTTCCACTTTTTTAAGGCCTTGTTTTTCAGCCTTCTTTATCTTCTTGATTTCTTTAACAGACACGTTATGACCCCGGAGGATTTTTTAGATGCTTTTATGTCGGATAGATTTGTAGATGAAAATTGGATATAAGTATTTTGGTATATTTGATCTCTGCGTGTTCTTTTCCATCCTTTGATAGACCTCACCCTAGACTGATCGCAACGTCCAAAGCTTTAGCACCTTCAGCCAGGGACGCTACCGGATTCAAGTCTATATCGTTTATTTCATCGACGTGGTATATCAGATCCCCGACTCGAGAGGTCATTTCCGCCAAGGCATTCAAGTCTTTACAACCTTGCCCTCGCGCGCCGGTCAGCAGGGGAAAAGAATTTATCTCTGCCATCATCCGATGTGCTTCTTCGATGGATATGGGAGCGACTCTGAATTCTACGTCTTCGAATATTTCCACGTAGATCCCTCCAAACCCGAACATCACTACTGGACCGAAAGTGGGATCCATCATCCCACCTATCACGACTTCAACACCGCCTTCGACCATCTCCGCAACGGAAATACCTCTTATGTTCGCATCGGGTTTTCTATTTTTGACCCTTGAATGTATTGCCTGATAGGCATCTTCGACTTCTTTTTTGGTCTCAAGACCTACAGCAATACCGCCGACGTCCATCTTGTGGACTATGTCCTCCGAGACCACTTTGAGTACTACGGGATAACCGATACTTTCTGCCGCATCTAAACAGTCTTCTAGATTTCTAACTATCTTACCTTTAGCCATCGAGATGCCCGCGATTTGGAGAACTTTACGCATTTCGCTTTCGATCAACTGATGTCTTCCATCATCTCCTGCTTCTTCGATTATCTCTTTGATCCCGTTAAAATCGATCTCCCAATCTTTTTCGATTTTTTCTTCTATACACTCCTCATCGCTTATTATCTTCTCACCTCATTTGAACCTCATCTTTAAGATTATCTCTCCGAATTCTCTTCTTTTTTCTATATCATAACCCATCTTTTCGAAGACTCTCAACATCTTCTTATTGTCCGCGAGTACTTCGGCTGTAAATCCGTAAAGACCCTGATCCTGAGCGATCATGGTCAGATATTCAAGGAGTCTAGTTCCTATTCCCTGACCTTGGTACTCGTCTCTTATCATGAAGGAGACTTCAGCAACATATTGTCCTTCTTTGATCCGATAATCTCCGACTCCTACCATCCTGTGAGGCCCATCGATTTCGGTATCTATTACTACGATAGCCATCTCCTTATTATAATTCAACTGGACGAACTCCTGCCTTCTCTCGTGAGGCATGTCCTTTCGAGCGCTCATGAAACGTTTATATCGGCTTTCATCAGAAAGCGAGTAGAATAAGTCCTTTAGAAGTTCATCGTCAGTAGGTTTCATCGGCCGGAACACGAATTCTTTGCCCTCGATCTCAACGTAATCTTTGTATTCATCTGGGTATCTCCCTCCTTCACCAACTACAAGCATCTGATCTTTATAAACAAGGTTATGTTCCTTCGCTTTTTTGAGAAGTTCTTCTCTAAACTTTGGATGGGCTATATTTATGAGTTCCATGGCTCGGTTTCGAATATTTTTCCCTTTCAGATAAGCAGTACCGTATTCAGTCACTACATACTCTACATCTCCTCTCGTAGTAACTACCCCAGCGCCTTCATCTAGAGATGGAACGATCCTTGAAACCTCTCCATCTTGAGCGGTCGATGAAAGGGCGATGATCGATTTTCCATCCTCCGCATATCCTGCTCCTCTCATAAAATCAGCGTGACCACCGATACCGCTGTAGAAGCTGTAACCTAACGAGTCGGCACAGACCTGGCCCGTGAGGTCTACCTGTAAGGCGGTGTTTATCGCGGTCATCTTGTGATTTTTTGCTATGTTAAAAGGATCGTTGGTATAATCAGAGGGATGAAGTTCTATGGAGGGATTGTCATCTACGAAATCATATAGATCTTTAGTGCCCATCAAAAATGAAGCTATGCTCTTTCCTGGATGTATGCTCTTTTCTTTATTGGTTATGATCCCGTCTTTGATTAACTCAGCAAGGTCTTCTGATAACATCTCCGTATGAATACCAAGATTTTCCTCTTCTTCAAGATGAGATAAAATAGCATTAGGTATCTCTCCATAACCGACCTGTATTGTAGCTCCGTCCTCGATCAAGGGGCTTACATTATCAGCTATTTCTTCTGCTTTCTCGCTGGGAAATATAGGATCGAATTCCAAGAGTTCTTCCTCATGATGTACCAAATAATCTACATCATCTACATGTATGAAGGAATCTCCGTGAACTCTAGGCATATGGGGGTTCACTTGTCCTATGACGATCTTTGAGTTTTTCACAGCTGATTTTATTATATCTACAGCGATACCAAGACTCATCCACCCGTGTTCGTCTGGGGGAGACAATTGAACCAAAGCCGCATCCAAAGGAACCCTCTTACTCCTGAACAGTTTGGGGATATCTTTCATAAATATAGGAGTATAATCGGCTCTCCCCTCGGCTACAGCGTCCCTCGTGTTGTCGTCTACGAAAAAAGCATTGTGCCTGAAACGGTCTTCAAATTTATCCTCAGTGTAGGGTGCGACGCCCAAAGTCTGTATGTGAAATATTTCTGTATCGTAAAACTGATTGGCTAGATCGGTCAAATTTTTGACGAGGTACTGAGGTTCAGCGGCCCCCGATCCAACAAAAACTCTTTCACCTCTACCGATCTCTTTGATAGCTTTTTCAGCTTCCACATAATCTACATCATATACCATCTATCATCAATCCTTTTTTTCCGCATCAGAGAGAGACGGTTACTAATTCGAAGGGTCTTTTCAGATTTTTATATCCAGTCTAGGTGTTACTTCTTCTTTGATGTTCTCTATCTTGTAATCGTCTTCTATAGTTGTTATGGTATCCATCCTCTCGATTCTTTTCGCGGCTTCATAAGTATCGATAGGTACTGAGACCAAGGGTATGTTTGCTCTATCAGCTTTTGAGATTATATTACTGGGCGGTATTATATCATTGGTCAGAACAAGTCCTGATGTTCCATCTTCTAACGAAGCTAAGATGACATCGGTTCTATCTCCTCCAGTGACGATCAACTTACCATCTTCCTGAAAAGCGGGAATACGCACTAATTCATCGGCGCTCAAAGCACCTACATATACATTTTCTACTATATTGTTAAGGCCTTCCTCTCCCGCTACGACCTTACCGAAAAGCATATCGTTTATGAAGCTCATCCTGGTTAGGTCAAGACTGCTGATCTTGGGTATTATCCCCAATACATCCAAACCTAAATCTTCTATATCGTCCACAACAAAATCTTCAGCCTCCTCCAAAGATTCGACCTTGTTCAGCACGACGCCCCGCAGATCCACACCGTTTTTTTCGAAGTAGTTATATGCGGTCGTTAGTTTGTCTAGTATCTCAGTTCCGCTGTCTGAAGTCACCAGTATTACTTCAGTTTCGATCATCTTGGAGAGGGATACCGGATCAAGAGTGATCGAAGATCCGAATCCCCAGTGTTTTCCAGTTTCTATTATCAAACCTTCTTTTCCCTCTGAGAGTTCATCTGTCCTTTCTTTGATCTTGTCACGAATCGTATCTTCGTCGAAAGCGTACTTGATTTTGGAGTGATCGAAGCCTATACAAAATTTCTCATATTCTGTATCAAGAGAAAGGACGTTCTTGAACAGTTTAGCATCATAGTCTATGAGCCTCTTTTTTTTATAGATAGGCCTATCACCGAAGGGTTTAAAGTAATTTAAAGGTCTATCATCTCCAAGTGCTAATCCTAGACCGATAGTCGTTTTTCCAGCATCCTCTTCAGTCGAGGATATTATGAGATTTTTCATTTTATATCACCTACTTTCGAGATTTATAGCCACGTCTACAACTTTACATCCTTCTCCTTGATCGAATGCTTTGATAGGATTGAGGTCCATCTCCGAGATCTCCTCTATTTCATTCATCAAATAGGATATCCTATATATAACATCTGCCAATGCGTTTAAATCTTTTCTCGGTTGCCCCCTTGCTCCGACCAATACTGGGAAAGAGTCTATCTGCCCCATCATCCTTCTAGCCTCTTTTTTGGTTATGGGAGCGACACGGAACTCTACGTCTTCTAGAACTTCTACATAAACGCCACCTAAACCGAACATTATTAAAGGTCCGAAAGAACCGTCTCTCGAACCACCTACTATGGTCTCTTCTCCACCTTTGAGCATCTTTGCTACGGAAATACCGCTTATGTGAGCATCGGGATAATTCTTGCGGCAATTCGAATATATCGCTTGATAGGCATCTACAACTTCCTCTTCATTCTCCAGATCGAGAGCGATACCGCCAGCATCGGATTTATGTATTATATCTTCTGAAACAACTTTCAATACTACTGGGTATCCTATATCTTCTGAAACCTCTACCGCTCTATCTAATGAATTCACTACTTCTCCCTCTACCATTGGAACATCTGCAAGATCCAATATCTCACGTGCTTCTTGTTCTAACAGCGTTAATCTACCCTTATTTCTTATCTTTCTCACTCTTTTTCTAATCTTATCGAGAGGTATATCCAACTCTATCTCTTCCTGCCTTTCTTTTTCCCTCTCAAGATAGCGTTTTTTCTTGAAAAGTGCACCCAAAGCGGATATACATTCGTAAGTGTCTGTGAAAGCCGGTATCTTATGTTTTCTTAACCATTGGACACATTCCTGGACTTTCTTGCCACCGGTAAAGGTGTACACCGAAGCCTTTTCAGCCCCATGGTCGTCATATACCTCTTTTATCGCCTCGGCTACTTTCCACGGATCGGCGGTCCCTGTTTCGCAGTAAAGCCCCACAACAGCACCGGTCATATCGCTTTTGAAAGCCTTCCTCAAAGAACTCTCGTATTCCTCTTTTCCAGCCTGACCAGTTATATCTACAGGATTTTTGGTAGAACCAAATGAAGGTATAGCATCCTCAAAAGTTTCTTTTAAATGTGTCTGGTCATCCAGCAATTTCACATCGTATTTTTCCGCCGCATCGGCACTTAAGACTCCTATGCCGCCACCGTTTGTGACCACGACAGTATTATCTTTTTTTGGGAGTGGAGACGTTGAAAGGACTCTAGACCAATTGAAAGCTTCCCTCAAATCCTCCGCTCTGTGAACACCACATTGTTCGAATGCGGAGGAAAATATACGGTCACTTCCAGCAAGTGAGCCAGTATGAGATGCAACTGCAGTAGCACCTTTATCCGAACGGCCTGATTTGATCACGACTACCGTTTTATCTTCCGGGAGTTCTCTGACTTTTTCCATGAACTCCCTTCCGTTTTCCAGCCCCTCCATATAAATCATTATGACATCTGTTTCTTCATCTTCGCTGAAATAGTCTACAAGGTCTATATCATCGATATCAGCCTTGTTACCGATGCTCACTATAGCAGAGAGACCTAAATACTGCTGGGCGGTCTTTCCTATCATAGCGATACCTAAAGCTCCGCTCTGGGACAGTAAAGCGATGCTTCCCTTTTCTATCTCTGAAGGACCGAAAGTTGCGTTCAGGTCTGACCGTGAAGAGTAAATGCCAAAAACATTAGGACCTAAAACTCTCATGCCATATTTTTTTGCCTCTTCAACCATCTCCTCTTCCTCTTCCACATTTCCTATTTCTGAAAAGCCCGAGGAGATGACTATCGCATGTTTTACCCCTTTTTCTCCACATTCATGTATAGCATCTTTTACTATCTTGGCAGGCACAACGACTACCGCAAGATCTACGCTCCCGGGCACATCCTCGATGGATTCGTATATCTTTTCTCCGAAAATCTCTCCACCCTTTGGATTTATAGGGTATACCTCTCCCTTATAATCAGATTTTATTATGTTTGAAAAAAGTGTGTATCCTATCTTTCCTTCTTTTCTGGAGGCACCGATAACTGCGATAGAATCTGGATCAAAAACCCCATCGAGTTCATCTTTTTTTGATGCCATCAAATCGGAGTAAAGAGAAGGGGTTTATTAGTATTTTGGAAACCTCTCACTACTGTCGGAATTCGAGACTCTTTGGGTAAAGTGTGATTAAGGAATCACCCCATATTTTAAGTCATCTGTGGTAATTACTTATAGTCAATAGAGGAAAAGATTATGGTGTATTAATAATGTTATAAAAATATGTGAAAAAGACAAAAATTACATAAATAGGTACTTGATGGGTAAAATCGGATTTACAGTCATCATGGTGGTATATTTGAGCTTGGATGGATCTAAAAGAGGGCAGAACATAGATAAATTACTCGATCCAGATAATGTGGCTATTTTCGGTGTTTCTCTCAGTGAAGATGAAAAGATGGGTAACATAATATACCACAATTTGAAAAGCTCCCATAGAGATGTTTATGCGATAAATCCCAAGGCAGAAGGGGAGGAAGGTTTTTTCACCACTATCCATGATGTTCCTGACGAGGTAGACCTTGCGATATTAGCAATACCTTCAAAATATGCGGTTGATGCAGTGGAAGACTGTGTAAAATTCGGTGTTGGAGCGATAATACTCGTTTCAGGCGGCTTTGGTGAAACTGGCGAGAAGGGGAAAAAGATGGAGGAAGAAATAAAAGAGATATTGAAAGGAAATCGGACCCGTTTGTTGGGACCTAATACCATGGGTGTCCTGATACCTCCAGTAGATCTTGATACCTTTTTCTTACCAGAAGATCGCGTCGAACGGCCAGAAGAAGGTGGTATAGCTTTCATATCTCAGAGCGGATTCATGGCTACTCCGTTCGTGGAAACTCTCTGTGCACACCATACTGGTCTGTCCGGTTTCGTGGGGATAGGAAACCGATTGGATATAGATGAAGTCGAATTAATGGAATACTTCGCTGAAGACGAAGAAACCGACGTTATAGCACTATACCTCGAAAGTCTATCTGATGGAAGGGAACTTTACGAGATCGCAAAGAGAACGGCTCCTGAAAAACCGATAGTCCTTCTAAAAAGCGGTAGAAGTGATATCGGCCGGAAAGCTACACAATCTCATACGGGTTCTCTAGCCTCTACATCAGACAGGATGGTAAAAGGCGTATCAAAACAGGCTGGCATAATAAACGCATACGATGAAAGAGAGCTTACAGATTTTTCTGAAGTTTTGGGTATGAATGACCCTATCGAAGGAGAAAATATCGCCGTCATAAGCAGTGCTGGAGGTACTGGAGTCATAGCTTCGGATTACATAGAGGATTCTGATCCTGGACTGGGTCTTAAAATGCCTTCTTTTTCTGACGATATAAAGGAGAGGTTGGATGATGTGATCCTTCCTATAGCGTCCGGAGATAACCCGATAGATCTTACTGCTAATGTTACAGATGAGATGGTGGATGACGTGCTGAAAATACTCCAAGATGAGGACAAGATCGATGCTATATTTCTATATGCGCTGTTTCAGTCGCCATATGTAGGAGAGGGAATGGTCGAATCGATCTCGAAGTGGTATCACCAGGGAGACAAACCAATCGTTGTCGCCTGCATTGGAGACAAGACTGGAGATAGATGGAGAGAAGAGTTTTACAAAGAGGGTGTACCTGCTTATCCGAGCACAAAGAGAGCTATAGATTGTCTAGCCGTGTTGGTGGATCGAGGAAGGACTTTATCTCATCTAGGGGAATGTATCGATGACTGAAGAAGAGAGGTTAACCAGAAGGATAATCCACTCGATGGTGTGGATAGTTTTAGTTTATTATTTGGTACCCGATACCTTAATTGGCTATCCACGAGACATGTTTCTCATAATAATATTAGCTATAGTACTGGTATTTGAAGGCTTTCGACTGTATTTTGGGTTCAGTATCTACGGCATGAGGGATTATGAAAAAAGACAATTCGCATCATATGGTTGGGCCTCCATAGCTGCTGCCATCACCTTACTGTTTTTTCCTATGCATCTAGCCATCGTTTGTCTGCTAGGGATGGGCCTCATAGATCCACTGATCGGTGAGATACAGCACCATAAACCTGAATTTTACCCCTATGTCCCTTTTATAGCATGGTCTCTGCTGGCGATGTTGTTGTTCAGTATTTTAGGTGTTTTTTCTCTTTATATAATAATAACTTTCTCTATGATCGGAGCCGCGGCTGCTATATTAGCTGAATATCCAACTATAAGGATAGATGACGATTTTTTGATGATAATCGTGCCTCTTTTCGTTCTACGCGGATTGGAATTGATATTGCTATAGTGCAAAAATACATAAACTATGTAACTCTAACTCTTATCCATGAAAGAGCAAATACTGAGATGGCTCGATGAGGATGATAGGGAATATCAGATCAGTGATCAGCCAGCACTGAATTGGTTGATACAATTGAAACATGGAAACAGGATGGTCCTTCTCGGGAATCCGAAGAAAAATGAAAAGAGACTAGAGGTCGTTTACAAACTCAACGTAAGCGATGACCACAAAAAGATACTCAAAAAACTAAATGACAAACAGAGGTCGGGATTCGAAAAGACTATGGTGATGATGTTGGCAGTTGACTCCAATATATACAATATCCAGAGAGATGACGAGAACCTTCCGGATTCGATAGTTATTAAGAAGCATCTTTACGATGAAGAACTGGGGAAAGGAAAATTTTTTGACACGATCCAGTATGTGGTTAACATGGGAATGAGGACCACGATGCATTTTCAATCTCTAGGAGGAGCTAAGATGACGGATCAGGATGAAGTCTCCTCCACAAAAACAGGTCCGTCTATCTACCGGTGATATTTAGATCATCAACTAATGTTCGCCATCGGCTATCTTTGGAAAATTGAGATGTAGACACTATCTTCATGTAGTTTACTGGGAAAAAATTGATTGGATGGAAACAACTAAATAGGAGTGCAGTTTTAGGAAAGAACGCTGAAAAAGGTTTTATAATATTGAACTTCATAGGTTCTCTGAAAATATTTCAGAAATTGGGTTGAGTGTGAAATTATGGACGAAAAAAATACCAATAAAGGTACAACCACACTAGGTTTGGTCTGTGAAAACGGCGTTGTCCTTGCTACGGAGAGAAGAGCGACGAAAGGTCATATGATATCTCACAAGGATACAAAAAAGTTGTTTGAGATAACGGATAATATAGGATTGAACATCGCCGGATTGGTTGGAGATGGTCAGGTGCTATCGCGTTACTTGAGTTCAGAAGTCGAACTTTATGAATTGAAGAGGAATAAAACTATTTCTGTGGAAGCAGCCACTACTTTACTTTCAAATATAATGATGGGTAGAAGGGTGATGCCCTATTATGTCGGTCTTGTATTGGGTGGCGTAGATCCCGACGGAAGTGGGAAAGTATATTCGATAGATGCACTGGGTGGAGCTATATCAGATGAGTACGTGGCAGAAGGCTCTGGCTCCCAGTTCGTTTACGGTGTTCTCGAAGACCATTACGAGAAAGGAATGGATATAGATGAAGGCGTAGAACTCGCGGTGCTTTCTTTGCTGGTCTCCAGCAGTAGAGATTCAGCCTCTGGAGACGGAGTTAACGTAGCCAAAATAACCCCAGAAAAAGGATTTGAGAGGTTAGACGAAGAAGAGTTGAAAGAAATAATCTCTAATATAAGAGAAGAGAAAAACCTTCCCGCGTTATAATAACCCTTTAATTTTATGTTTATGATGGGTAATTTTCGTTAATGTGATAGTAAACGAGTGTTGACGGATACGTAATGAGAAAATCTTAATGATGAAATTAGTACATGAAAACCAAAGGAAACAAATCAAGAAAAAGTGGATTTTATGAGTGTTGAGGATATTTTAAACGGAGCAAAAGAAGCGGTTAGGGAGATACTACCTAGCGGTGTTCGAATAACGGACATACAGTTCGAGGGTTCGGTCATAGTTATCTATACAAAAGATATGGACAAGTTCACCGAAGATGCCGATACGGTCAAAAAATTGGCGGAAAGGTTGAAAAGAAGAGTTACTGTCAGGCCGGATCCCTCTCTTTTAGCCGATCCGGAGAAAGTCGAAAAAGAGATAAAAGAATTAGTTCCAGACGAAGCAGAGATCACAGATATGTTTTTCGAGGAAGACATCGGTGAGGTGACTATAGAAGCAAAAGCACCTGGCATAGCTATCGGAAAGGAAGGAAAACTTTTGAATGAGATCAAGAGGGAGACCGGATGGGCTGTTGATGTTATAAGGACCCCTCCTATCAAATCGAAGACCGTGAAAGATACTAGAGAATTTTTGAGGAAAGTCAGGGATGAGAGAAAAAAATTCTTGCAAGAGGTCGGAAGAAAGATAAACAGAGATACAAGGGAGGGAGAGACCTTTGGGAGAGTCACTGCTCTCGGCGGATACAGAGAGGTAGGTCGATCCGCGCATCTGCTTCAAACACGAGATAGTAAAGTGCTTGTAGATTGCGGGATCAATCCGTCTGCAAAGAGCCAGAATAATGAAGGAACCCCCTATTTGAATGCGCCTGAATTACTTCCGCTAGAAGAGATTGACGGTGTTGTATTGACACATGCTCATCTTGACCACAGTGGGGTAATACCGGCCCTTTACAAGTATGGATTCCAAGGTCCTGTCTACTGTACAGCTCCGACAAGAGATCTCGCTGCACTTCTTCAGTTGGATTACATCAAAGTGAGTGTCAGCGATGCAAGAGAACCACCTTATAAATCTAAACATGTAAGAGATCAAGTTATGAGAACCATCCCCTTGGAATACGGCGAGACAACAGACATAGCTCCAGATATCAGACTTACACTTCATAATGCTGGACATATCCTTGGTTCGGCTGTAGCTCATATGCATATAGGTGATGGAGATTATAACGTCGCTTTCACCGGTGACATAAAATATGATGATACATGGCTTTTCAATCAGGCAGCCAATAAATTCCCTAGAGTAGAGACAGCGATCATAGAATCTACTTACGGAGGATATGAAGACTTACAACCAAGCAGAAAGGACGCGGTAGAACAACTGAAGGACATACTCGATCAAGCACTCGACCACAAGAATGGGAAAGTGATCGTGCCCGTTTTTGCGGTTGGTCGTTCTCAGGAGGTGATGCTTGTTATCGAGGAAGCGATGAGAAAAGGCGATATATCAGAAGCCCCAGTGTATCTAGACGGTATGATATGGGAGGCAACCGCCATACATACGGCATATCCTGAATTTTTGAACAACAAACTGAAGAATAAGATATTCCACGAGGACGAGAATCCGTTCCTGTCAAAATATTTCAAGGAAGTAGGAAGTATGGATGACAGGAGAGATATCTGTGACAGTGATGAACCAGCGATCGTTCTTGCTACAGCTGGCATGATGAACGGGGGTCCAGTTCTCGAGTATTTTAAAGCCTGGGGAGACGATCCTGAGGCGACGCTTATATTTGTGGGGTATCAGGCGGAGGGAACACTGGGCAACAAGATACAGAAAGGCTACGACAAGGTAAATATGACGGAGAAAGGTGAAAAGATCGACATCTCGGTCGAATTGGACATACATACCTGTGAGGGTTTCTCGGGACACAGTGATAGGATACAACTCCTTCATTATATAAGTAAGATGAACCCTAATCCTCATAGAGTTTTGGTAAGTCACGGTGAGGAGAGCAAGGCTACGAATCTAGCGAGCACTATCTACAAAAAATACGGTATAAAAACGAGAGCTCCGAGAAATCTAGAGACCATCAGACTTTATTGATTCTTTTAACTTAAAGGCTCTGTTCAAAGTCCTCCACTTCGTAATCGAATTCGTCTCTCTCTTCTATTTCCCCTTTCTGCAGCTTCATCTCTCTAGCCAATAACCAGAAAACGAGGGCGAGGGATTTCCTACCTTTGTTGTTTGTAGGTAGAGCAAAATCTACATTTCTCAACATGTTGTTGGTATCTACAAGCCCCACGATGGGTATTCCGACGTTCACAGCTTCCCTGACCGCCTGTCGATCTGCCGATGGATCGACTACCACCAAGACTTCAGGTTCGATGAAATGGTCAAGCGATGGATTGGTGAGAGTCCCTGGTATGAAACGACCGGCTATACTAGAAGCTCCGACCACGTCGGAAAACATCTCGATCGGTCTTTTCCCGTACTGGCGGGCGGAAACGAGTAATATACGTCTAGGTTCGTATCGGGATAAAAATTTGGCCAAAGTCTTGATCTTTCCATTGGTCTGGTCTACATCTAATACGAACAGACCATCGTCTCTAACTTTGAAGATGAAGGGCTCCATGTCCTTTGCTTTCTGCTGTGTACCTATATGTATCCCTGCGGTAAGGTAAGTCTCCTCGGGCACCAACAACATCTCTTCTTTTTCTTCGGTTTCGGCGGTCATTGTTCTTCCTCTCTTATCACGGTTATGGGAATAACCCCTTTTTCGAATTCCTCTATAGCGATATCAACCGGATCTATAGGCCCGGCTTCTTCTTTTTTCAGCAATGTAGGCGCCCCCATAGATATCTGGATAGAGCGCGCACCGATTATCCTAGCCTTCTCAAAGCGGGTATATTCCCTATTCATATTCTTCTAGCCTTTTCTGGTAAAAAGATTTGTATTATAAATCTTTTCCTCTATCTTGCTTTTCCTATCTATCCTCTTTCAAGATTTGCAAGGATTGAAAAATGATTTGTCAGGAATACTGTCTCTATCGGGGTTCATTTGGTTTTTGGTCGTTCGCCCTCGTCTGTTTGGAATTCCCTTTTCTTTTTTCATTTTTAACTGACTGAACAGGTGGAGGCGTTTGGCGACGGTCAGGTTCGCTTGTTTTTCTTCTTCTTTCTGTTTCTATAACGGTTTTTCTCTCCGGAGATCTGATCATCTGGATTCCATATTTTGTGATCTTTCCAGCTACGCTTCCCATGGCGAACAAAAAGATACCCGGGATGAGGTAGATCAAAAAGTCTACCAACGGAGCCAAACCTTCGTCTCCCACTTCGACCAAATCAGAAAAACCTTCGATGAATACTGGATTCAGAAAAGTATAGATTGCTAGAGAAAATGTTACCACTAAAAGAGCGATACCTAAGCCGAATACAACGTATCCGGTGGTTTTGTTCTTATCTACCATTATATTCCACCAAACTTATAACTTCTCTTTTGTATTTACATGTTTTGGGAAAAACGAATCGAGAATCTTGCAAAATTTATCGGTGTAAAAGTATCACGCCGATATGTTTATATTTTATAGATGTGGTGAACTCTCGTTAGATGGCATATAAAGTGATCGTACTTATTTCAGGAGGGATCGACTCCCCGGTGGCCGCTCACCTCATGGCTGAAGCAGGTGCTGATGTGACTTTACTTCATCTTGATAACAGGCCTTTTACCGATGAGAAAACTATCAAAACGGTGGAGGAATTGGTGGATAAATTGAAAAGTATCCATGGAGACATCCAATGTTATTTAGGGACTTTTGGTGAGATCCAAAAAAAGATCGGGAGAGAGGGTAACGAGCATTTCCGGTGCTTACTTTGTAGAAAGATGATGTACCGAGCCGGAGAAAGGTTGGCTGATGAGATGAAGGCAGAAGCTCTGGTGACGGGAGAATCATTGGGCCAGGTTGCATCACAAACTTTGAGCAACCTCTCCTCTGTTGATAGTGCGATAGATATTCCTATCCATCGACCGCTGATAGGTTTAGATAAAACAGAAGTAGTGGAGATCGCTAGAGAGATAGGCACTTATGAGATATCTATACAACCCACGATATGCTGCATGTTGACGCCGGACGAACCGAGGGTGAGGAGTAGACCGGGAGAGATCGAAGAGGAGGAAATTAATGCAGGACTCGTCGGGATGGAAGAGGAGCTCGGTTTTGAAAAGATGACCCATTGACGTCAATTACCTATGTATTGGGAATAAAGGCTCTTTGCTTTTTTAGAATCCTCCGTACCTTTGATTATAGCTCTACCGTCCTTAAACACGTTGAGTTCATAATCCCCTGCAGGTATCTTAATCATTTTATCTCCCATCCTTTTTGCACCGATGGATATTTCCTTTAGTTTCTTCAAGTCGATTTCTTCTTGACTCGCAGGTGTGATCTGTACTGAGTTCCTCCCGCACAACTCGGTGATGGTCTGTTCCTCTTTTTTCAAGAACTGGAACTCTCTTTTACCACAGGTGGTGCATCGCTCTTCTCTTCTCTCTATTTTCGTGATATCAAAATCGGAATCCCAAACGTCGAATGTGACTAGACCGTCCCTCACTGTTTTCCCCATCAAATATTTTATCGCTTCGGTAGAGGCTATGTTTCCCATTATCCTGGGAAGCGTGAATAATATCCCTGCGTTCTCACAGGTTTCCATGCTTCCAGCAGGCGGTTTCTCAGGAAAAAAACATCGTAAGCAGGCATCTTTTTCAGGTATTATGTTCTTAGTCATCCCGTAGGTTCCTAATACGGCGGTATATATCCATGGTATCCTGTGTTTGACACAAGCATCGTTCGTTAGATACCGGACTTCTAGATTATCAGTACCGTCCATCACCAGATCGACATCTTTTATCAAATCTTCGATATTATTTGGGCCTATATTGGTGACTTTCCCCTCCACCTGAACCTGAGAGTTGATATGCCGAACTCTCTCTTCCGCTACTTCTGCTTTAGGTTTTCCCAGATCTCTCTCATCGAAGAGTACCTGGTGATTCAGGTTTGATTTCTCGACAAAATCCCTGTCTATCAGTTTTAACTCTCCTACACCCGTTCTAGCCAATGCGTCGGTTATCGGAGAACCTAAAGCACCGAGACCGAATACAGCCACTTTGCCTTCTTCTATCTTTTCTTGACCTTTTTCACCGATCTCGGGCAATACGAGATGTCTCGCGTATCTTTCCATGATGTAATACTGATAACCGAAGATTAAAAGTTTTAGCCCTTTCGCAAAAATATTATAACGCCATCGCATATATCACAACAGATGAAAAAATCAGGATGGTTTGCGTTATTGGCTATAGTCAGCTTTTCCCTGCTGATCAGAACGATACCTATTTACGAATACACCCTATGGGGGATGGACTGTGGTGAGTACTTTTATTATACACATCAGTGGGTTGACACCGGAGGAAGATATTTATCGATTGATGGATGGGGTAAAGCCTATCCGTTCTTTCCGGGAATGTTCATTTTGGGAGGTGGTTTTCATCTTTTGTCAGGGGTTGATTTGATGCGTTCGATGATGTTCGTTCCAGTTGTCATCTCCGCCCTTTCACCACTTTTTGTTTTTATGATAGTGCACAGAGTGATGGACGATTGGAGGCCTGCGATAGTTTCCGCTTTCTTTTTTACTTCTCTTCCTCCTATCATATACGGCTTATCGCAGCCTCGACCAGAAACTCTTGGGTTTTTCTTTATGCTCCTGATACTTTCTTTGAATATCACTTCTCTAGAAATGCATAAGAAGACGTCAGTATTGATGATCATCGCCTTGTTTTCGCTCGTAATCACACACCATCTTTCCGCCTATTTCTTGATACTCTTTTTTGTGGGGGGGATTACCGTTTCAAAGCTGTGGAGGAGAAAAAAATGGACGCTGGACAGTCTTAGGACTTGGTTATTGGTATTCTTTATGATCTCAACGTTTTTGTATTGGATATTCTATTCGATCCCATTCGGGGCAAGACGTATAGAAGGCGCTCTAGGTTTTCCTTCTTATACCTTAGTTTTTGCCCCTTTCGTTTTGCTTATCTTTCTAGAGTTACTAGCTAGAATTAGGAGAAGATTTGATTTTACTATTAGTATCAATCTCCATGAACAAGATATGAAATCTTTTTTGATTTACTCCCTTCTGATATTTCTTTTGATAATACCTGTAGTAATACAGATGACATTAGGTACTCTTCCTGTTAGAGATATTGAATTAGGTACTACTGTTCTCCTATATATTCCTATGCTGATTCTTGGACTCTTCTTCGTAGCTTCTAGAAAGATAATAAAAGCATTGAATGAAGGACCAACTTTGATAGGGTGGTTCATCTTTGTTATAATTTCGATGATCTTAGGAGTCATATCTAAAAATAGCTCTCTCCTACCGATGAGACAGTTCCTCTTTTTGCTTCTAACTTTATCGTTACTGTTTGGTATAGGTATGTATCATTTCCATGATGTTATTTTTAACCCAAATGGGAATAAGAGAAAGACATTGGTATTGGGTGTGATGGTGATAATTTTGGTCGCTCATCTGATACCTCTCTCATATCCCTCTCAGGAGAGAGCAGGAGGATACATTGAAGGTGTCGAATCAGAAGATATGGAGGCTGCTTTTTGGATGAAACATTCTAGTACGGAAAAGATCGCCACTGATCACCGTCTTAGTGGAGCTCTTTTTTCCGTCAGCAATCAGGAATTGACTTGGACGGACGGGGATGAGATGTATTTTTCTGAAAATTTTTCTGAAGCCCTTGATGATTTACGGGATAACAATGTCAGTTATATAATGTGGGATGAAGAGATGAAAAAAGGAGCGGCTATAGTGCCCGGCCAGAATCCCGAGCCTTTGAATCCTAAATTGATGCAGTGTTATCATGAAAAATTCTATCTTGTGTACAGGTCGGAGGAAGTCTTGGTATATTCTGTAAATTACGATTACGAAAGCTTTTAATCAAAAAACTTCATATAGCTTAATCAAGAACATATGGCCGATAAGAAAAAATATAATTACGTATATAAATATACTTTGAATAAAATAAAGAGAGAGATCTTCAAGAGGAGAAGGTCCACCCCTTTCCTGATATCTGTCTCTTTTCTAGCTAGTTTCTTAACGGCTCGTTTGTGGGTGATCTATCTTGGAGCCAGTGGAGCAGTAAACTCTGAAGTAAGCTACAGTGTGGGTAGAAACCTTGTGATGGGTGGATACCACATACATCACATAACATATGGAATAGTATTTCTGGCTGTATCTGCTTGGTTGGCTATAAATTATTGGAGCAAGACCATGGCCCGGATCAGCTCTATCCTGTACGGTCTAGGTCTAGGTCTGATAGTGGATGAGTTGGGTTTTATCATCGGCGGTATGAGACCATATCAAGGTGATACTGAGGTATTTTACGTCGCTATGGGTGTGATAGCTACTTTGGCGAGTATCGTTTACTTCCCGGCCTTTTACCGTGCTATCAAACGGGATATAAATAAATTCAAAAAGAAATCCAAGGGCTAATTTTCATCTATTTTTGATAACTCGGAACTATCTAACATGATAAAAGTTATACTTCAGCGCGTAAATGAAATGATGTGATGATGAAAAAAGGCACTACGGATCTTCCTCTCCATGGGGGAAAAGCACCTCGATGGTTGTTCAAAAGGATGGTCCGTCTGAGTAGAGGGATCACCGAGCTGATAATCGAAGATTTTGGTAGGGGTGAGTTTTTGAGAAGGATAACGGATCCTCACTGGTTTCAGGCCTTTTCCTGCACGATAGGTTTTGATTGGCACTCCAGCGGAACTACCACTACGACATGTGGGGCTTTGAAGCAGGCATTAGATCCTGTTCAGCACGGTATAGCGATAGCGGGGGGAAAGGGAAAAGCAAGCAGAAAAACACCGCAAGAGATAAGGGAATTGGAAGAAGTTTTCTCCATAAAACCATCCAATATTGATGATCTAGTTCACAACTCCAAACTCTCTGCAAAAGTGGATAATTCATGTGTGCAGGACGATTATCAACTATACCATCACTGCTTTATAATCTCCGAAGAATCAGAATGGGGGGTGATCCAACAAGGGATGAAAGCAGAAGAAGGCTATGCCCGGAGATATCAATGGCTCTCTAGAAATATAGATAAAATGATCGAAGATCCACATGAAGGTATATCATGTGATAGGAGGGAAAAGAACGTATTGAATATGACGGACGGAAATAGCAGGGAAGCTAGAGATATAAGCTTGGACTTGGTGAACGACAATCCCGCACATCTGAGGAAGTATCTCGATGAAAGCGGACAAACTACACTGACTGATTTTAGCTCAAAGAAATTGAAGATGCCGTCACATCACTCTGTTTTAGATATGGATATTACTAAAAGAGGTTGGAAAACACTCGAAAGAGCGTATCAGATTCAGCCCAGTAACTATGAAGAACTCATAAATTTAGAAGAAATGGGACCGAAAAAGATCAGAGCTTTAGCGCTTGTTTCTGATCTTATCTACGGGGCCGAAGTCAGCTGGCAGGATCCGGTAAAGTACAGCTTCGCTCATGGAGGTAAGGATGGGACCCCGTATCCTGTAGATAAGGAAGTCTACGATAACACCCTTCGTGCGTTGGGAGGTGATATCATAAAAGCGAAGATCCCAGATAAGGATAAAGATTATGCCATAAAAAAACTGAATTCTTTTCTGGAAGATGAAGGATGAAGTCCAGTGAGATATCACCACAATCTTTATAACACAGCCCTGTCGTATTTTAATAAATAAACGGTGGTCGTTTGGACGAAGAGGATTTGAGCGGAAAATCGAAGGAACTGACGCAAAGGATTGAAGAACTGCAGAAAAAACACGCGCAGAAGACTGATGATTATACACGCTCGTCCAGAGATGATTACGTTAGAAACGAATTGGAGCGTCTTAAAAGAGAGACGAAGGAACTCAAGAAGGAAGTGGCGAGGCTCAAAAAGCCACCTCTTTTGGTCGGTCAGGTGAAGGAAATTTTACCCGAAGACAAAGCCGTTATAGAGAGTTCCACAGGTCCAGACTTCATCGTTAACGTAGCTGATTTTTTACCAAACAATGATCTGAAGCCAGGTACTAGAGTTGCTTTGAACAAACAGACACTCTCGGTGGTGGAAATTTTACCAGCTCCAGTTGATCCAGATATAATGGGTGCAGAGGTTCTTACGAAACCTGAAGTGACCTACGAAGACATAGGAGGTCTAAAAGACCAGATAAGAGAAGTGAAAGAGACAGTCGAAGAACCCCTGCTTTATCCTCAGAAGTTTGCTGATGTTGGGATAGATCCTCCAAAAGCTGTTCTCCTAGTAGGACCGCCTGGAACGGGTAAAACGATGATGGCAAAGGCGGTAGCAAATAGAACGAATGCGACCTTCATCAAACTCGTAGGTTCAGAGCTGGTCCAGAAATACATAGGAGAGGGAGCAAGGATGGTGAGAGAGCTGTTTCAGATGGCGCGGGAAAAATCGCCGTCAGTGATATTTATAGATGAACTGGACTCTGTCGCGACGAGAAGGCAGGAGCAGGCAACCTCTGGTGATAGAGAGGTTCAGAGAACGATGATGCAGCTTTTATCGGAGCTTGATGGGTTCGATCCCCTGGGAGAAGTAAAAATAATAGGAGCAACAAACAGACCGAAGTTGCTAGATAAGGCCTTGTTGAGACCGGGGCGTTTCGATAGAATAATTGAAACACCGAAACCCGATTACCAAGCGAGAAAAGACATATTTAGACTTCATATGAAGAGTATGAATATATCCGAGGAAATAGACCTCGATCTATTGGCGACTGAAGCCGAAGAAGCTAGTGGTGCTGACATAAAGGCAATCTGTACCGAAGCGGGTATGTTCTCCATAAGAAGGGAGCGGAGCAAAGAAATAAAACAAAGAGACTTCTTAGAAGCTATCGAAAAAGTACTTTCAGATTCTACAGAAAGGAAGATAAAGAAACAAGTCATGTACGCATGAAAAGATCTACTCTTTTTCGATATCTCTTTCTATAACAAACGGACCGACATAGTCACAGTTTTTACAGTGATATTTGAAGCCTGTTATGAAAGCTGCCTCAGCAAAGATCTTATGACTCCCACAGTTGGGGCACTCTAATTTTTTTGTTGTCTTTTTCATAGTATCTTATTTAGATGTCCCCTGGCCGTAACAGGTTGGTTCATCGTCAGGTGCGTCCATCTCCCCTCCCTGACTCTGACCAGGGGTCTGTCCAGTCCTGGGGTTGGTCCCTGATCATCTTTGAGACGTTCCGTCCACATTTCAGGGGGACCCATCAGGACCGTGTCCGGTTGAACCGGACACTTTTTACATGATTACTAAGGTATTTCAACCCATCGGATTTTTAAGGAGGGTAAATTTAGTGAGATTTAACGTTAAATATTTTATAATAGGTATTACTAATACTCTAAGAGATGTCCGCTACTAACACGGGATCATCAGGACAGCGAAGAAGTCTGCAATTTTGGAGGTATAACCTTCCATGGTAAAAAATAATAAAAACAGTAGTGAGAATAAAGTGAATAAAAGAAAAAAACCAAAGAAAAAAGTAATGAAAAGAAAAGATGAGGAAAGGACAGAAGCCATTAAAACGCTGATGATAGCTAGTTACAGGGAAAATTACTCGAAGGAATCATTAGATGTGATAAGACAGATAATCCAACAAGAAAAACCCGAAAAGATAATAATTTTGAAGGCTATTGAACAAAAAACTCCTCCGGAGATGGTAGATGCCAATCTAGGTGTAGAGAGCAAGAAAGACTTCCTCGAATCAGTGGAGGAAGAAAAAAAGGAGCAGGCTGATAGATATGCTGAGGATATTGTAAACTTGGTCAAAAAATTTGATACCCCATCGGATGTGCATCTCAGGAAAGGAGAGAATGTTGCGGAGGAAATAAAAGACGAATTTGATAATTTTGATGTAGATCACATCATAATCCACGAGCCGAAGAAAGGACCTCTTGGAAAAGTTATAGAGGGCAGCATATCGGAAACTGTTAAAAAGGGTGTTAACACTAGGAAGGTGACATTGCTAGAATGATCAGCAGTTTGATCTAGCGTTTCTATTGGAGGTCATGAGTTTTGACTTCTAATTCGAAAGTGTGATCAGAAATGAAAATAGTTACTGGTGAGCTAAGATCGAAAATAATCGAATATAAATTCAATATATTGAGGTATTTGAGAAACGATAAAGTACAGGGAGTTATAGGTCTGCTTATATTTGCTATAC
>JBMCEH010000003.1:0-36704 GCA_048620775.1 Candidatus Natronoplasma sp.
GCTCGATACCTCCACTAGTGTTAGCTATCATGCTCGTCGTCCCCGTAGGGGCGATGGTAGTTGTTGTTGCGTTTCTCATAGGCTCGTCGTACTCAGATTCCTCCCAATTGGGGAATTCTCCACGTTCCTCAGCGATCTTCTTACTGACTTTCTTGCTCTCCTGTTGGATAAACTTCATAACTTCATGGGCTTTCTCTATAGCCTCTTCACTATCGTATGGTATCTCGAGCTGCATCAACATGTTGTGCCATCCCATGACACCCAATCCTATCTTCCTGTTCTCGTTCACTTTCTTCCTGATAGCTTCCTCTTCTCCCTCATAACCTGTAACATTCGGAAAATCGGACGCATCTATCACGTTGTCTAAGAACCTAACTGATAGATCGACCATTTTTTCTAGATGGTCCCAATCTATCTCACCATCTTCCACGCAATTAGATAGATTTATATGGCCAAGATTGCAGGCCTCGAAGTCCTCCAATGGCTGCTCACCACAGTTGTGGATCACAAAACCATTGCCGACAAAAGAATGGGTTTCTGGCTCTGTTAGATCATATACATCTTCTTTTCCCTCATATTCTATGGAATCAACTGTTACTTTGAAGTCTTCAGAATATGGTCCCTCGTCATATCTTTCCAGAAGATTTCTCAATTTTCTATTCTTATCTTCT
Organism: Candidatus Natronoplasma sp.; assembly: GCA_048620775.1. GTDB lineage: Archaea > Thermoplasmatota > Thermoplasmata > Halarchaeoplasmatales > Halarchaeoplasmataceae > Natronoplasma. The sequence goes on from JBMCEH010000003.1 coordinate 672, forward strand.
CTCTCGAAACCGATCTTTTCCTCAAACTTATACAAATTCTCTTTGCTGATCATCAAGTCATGCTGTGCTTTTATATCGTAGTTTTTCTTGCCTCCTTTACCATCTGGTAATTCTTTTTCACCTTTTTCTCTTCTTTCCTCATATATCTTGCAGGGTATACCAAAAGTCAGTAACAACTGCTGGACTTCTTTGAGTAGTGATAGTTCCGAACTCGACAACCTTACTGAGACGCCCTTTTCAGGCGTTCCCTGGACGCTGCCGTCAGCCGTGAAAAGACCTCTCAGGAAACCCACTGCCGTATCTTCACTAGATTTGAATATATCATCAGGAACCTGCAATTTGTTTTCATTCAGACCAAATCTTTCAGTTATCTCATAAAGTCTAGCCGATCTTACTCGCTGCTCCTTTACCGAGCCTTCTCCTCTATCTATATCCTGAACGCCGACTTCGTATTCCTCATTGCCTTCAGTTTCTCGAATCACATCATTCACGTATTCCGCGTACTTTTCAGATATCTCGGTATCTTTGTCATAAAAGTGTAAAGTTACCTTATCTTCTGATCTTTTGATCTGGCCGTCTCCAACTATCCATCCCAATACAAGTCCTTTCTCAATGGAACCTCCATCACTAAAGTCTATTTCGTTATTTACTATATGGACCTTATCTCCTCTATCTATATTTTGTACTTCTTTCCAACCTTCGCCGGTCATCATTTTGTGGTCTTCGGTCAACCGTATCTCATATCCTTCTTTTGATTTCAATTTATAAACCTCTTTCTCACCAGTCCTGAAAACCTGAGAGGCTTCTTTGACCTTATCGTGACTCAGCCTACCGTCTACTATGATATCGAGGTCTGAACCATCTTCACATAATTCTTCCGCTGTAAACAGACCCTCGCTAGTGCTGATCAATGTATCTCCTGTAACACATGGGTTAGTCGCGTCGATATAATGCTCCGTATATTCCTCTACATCGAAGGGATTATCCTCGTTGATCCTATCTAAAAACAATATGCCGGGCTCACCGTTCTTCCAAGCCTGCTTCACTATCTTGTCGTAGATTCTTTCCGCATCAAGTTGACCTTCGACTTCTTCACTACGAGGATTTATCAGGTCGTAATCTTCTCCTTTACGGACGGCTTCCATGAACTCTTCCGTCAGAGCTACGGATATATTGAAATTTTCCAGCTCTCCCTCCTCATCTTTAGCCTCGATGAATTCCTCTATATCCGGGTGTTGTACAGACAAGACCCCCATCTGGGCCCCCCTCCTTCTTCCACCTTGTTTTATGGTGTTGCACATCTCGTCGTAGACTTTCATGAAAGAGACCGGACCGCTCGCGACGCCTCCTGTAGATTTCACTGTATCTCCTCTCGGCCTCAATCTTGAGAAGGTGTAACCCACACCGCCTCCTGACTGGAAGATCTTAGCTGCATTTTTCACCTGTTGGAATATGCTATCCATATTATCTTGGGGGGACAAGACAAAACAGGCACTCAACTGCCCCAAATCCAATCCAGCATTCATCAACGTAGGAGAGTTAGGAATAAAATCTAGATTGCTCAAAGCATCAAAAAATTCTTTTTCTTCCCCTTCTGCAGTTCTATCATCTTTGTACTCTTCGTTGACTTTTGCTACAGCCGATGCGACCCTTTCAAACATCACTTCGGGAGTTTCGACCACGTTTCCATCTTTGTCTCTTTTCAAGTATCTCTCTTTGAGTATTTTTTTAGCGTTCTCGGTGAGTTTTTCAGCGCTCATGAAATTTTACCTCGATAGACTTTCGTAATAGAAAACCAAGTTAAGAATATTCCGATTATCGCCTAAGCATATAATTTTTATTATATTTTATTGAACATATATATCGAAGTGTGAAGATTTAATCTATGCCCGAGAGAAAAAGATGGGATTATTTCAAAAAAGTTAATTAACAACAGACTCTAAACTGCTTTCGTGATAGCATCGCTAAAAAAGAAGCCGTGATCGTAATAGATATGATAAACGATTTCGTGACCGGAAAGCTCGGCAATGAATACGCGCAAGCTATAGTACCGGATATAAGATCTTTTCTTGAAAAGGCTAGTGAAAATGATATTCTAAAAGTTTTCGTCCAAGACCGACACCAGGAGGATGATCCCGAGATCAAATATTGGGGGCCCCACGCTATGGAGGACGATGAGGCGTCAGAGATAATACCCGAATTAGAGGGTTTGGCCAATCGGAAACTTTCGAAAAGATTCTACGATTCTTTCTATAAAACCGACTTAGAATTGACGCTCAGGCAACATCAGATAGAGAGAGTTATTCTGACTGGAGTGACGACTGATATATGTGTACAGAATACTGCTGCCGGGGCTTTCTATAGGGATTATGATATCAAGGTGGTTAGAGATTGTACTGCTTCGATGACACCAGAAAAAAAAGAATCTGCCTTGGAGTACTTGGAGGAAGTGTACGGGGCTGAGATCGTTACGAGTGAGGAAGTTATAGAGAAGTGGTAAAACTGAAAGAAAGAGTTGTCTCATGATGATTAATTTTAAATATGGCATTTCTCAATCAGGTGGGGCATGATGGATTTTAGCCCTCGGGAGGAAAGAAAAATATGATACGTTTCGGTCCAAGTGGCATCCCGCTCTCCTGTAAAGGAAGAACACTGGAAGACGGGATCAAAGATGTTCACAAACTCGGGCTCAATGCATTTGAGGTCCAATTTTTAAGACCTAAAGTGAGAACCCGACCGGTAGAGGAGGAAGAAGTTGGGTTGAAAGCTAAAGAAGTCCCTGAAAAATTCGTCATAGGTGTGAATAAAGGGCGAGAGTATAGAGAGATATTTGTTGAGGACTTGGAAAAAGAGCTCGAGAGGGGAGATATGTTGCATTCCATAACAGGGGGTGTTGCGGAAGAGTTCTATAAATTTCCACATCTGGCTAGATTGAGTAAAGAATTGGACGTGAGGATGTCTCTTCATACACCTTACTACATCGAGCTAAGCGAGAAAGATTCCGGACCGCTGGAGAAATCAAAAAGAGCCTTCAAATACGGAGCTGTGATGGCCGATCAGATTGAAGCGGACACCATCATAACTCATCTTGGTCTTAGAAAAGAAGATCAGTCCGAAGATTATCTTGAAAGTTCAGCTGTTGAAAATCTAAGAGCGCTAAGAGATTGGATCTCCGAAAATTGTGAAACCGAGATGAAGATCGGTCTTGAGACACAAACCGGTGAGGACGTTTATGGAAATCTAGATGAGACTTTGGAAGTGTGCAGCCAGGTGTCAGGGACAGTACCGGTAATAAATTTTGCTCATATAAAAGCTGAGGAGGAATATCTTTTAGAGGACGAGGAGGATTTCGCAGAAATTTTTGAGCTGTGCAAAAAATTCGTCTCAGATGAATATTATATCACATTTTCTGGGGTGGAAAAGAGAAGAAGGGACGAATGTAGAATGACCCCTATCAAAAGAGGTGATCTCCAATTTGAAGATTTGGTCTACTATCTTATAAGTACCGATGAAAACGTCACTGTGATTTCGACTTCACCGCTCAAAGAACATGATGCGATGTACATGAAAGTTATTTTTGAGAGGATATATACTCGTGAGATAGGCAAAGAATTGAGGCGAGAAGATGAATAGGAGATTGGTCGAAGCAGTGGAGTATATCTTGGAGTCTATAGAGTATTCGTTTGATAACCTGAATTGTGAAAGTATAGAGAAAACGGTAAAATTATTGACATCTGCTAATAACGTTTTTGTATATGGTTCAGGCAGATCTGGGCTAGTTGGAAGAACTTTTGCGATGCGGCTGATGCAGCTCGGTTTAGATTCTTTTTTCATCGGAGAAACCATCACGCCGGCTGTCAAATCGGGGGATTGTGTCTTTTTCGTCTCTAAAACTGGCGAAACTCAAACTGCGATACAGGCCGCTGAGATAGTTGACGATCGTGTAGAAGATTCACATATAATAGTGTTGACCGCGAGTCCAGAATCCCCTCTCGCGGAAGTAGGTGATGTAGTGATTTTTCTTGAAGGTCTTGATAGCGATAAGAATAAAAGGCTCGCTCCTCTTGGAACGATATTCGAAGATACGGCGATGATATTCTTAGACGGGTTGATCGCGGTATTGATGGAAGATCTAGACGAGTACGAGGAGGATATGAAAGTCAGACACCCCATCCTGATCTGATTTATGAACCTTTAAAGAGCAAAAGTTTTATACCCCACCCCTATTCATCAATTTAACCACAATCACTTTAAGGAGTTGAGCAAGGTGGCTAATGGATTGAATGCAGCACGGAAATTAAAAAAGAATCGGCAGAAGTTCAGATGGAGCGATAAAGATTACAAGAAAAGAGAGCTGGGTCTGAGAGAGAGGACTGACCCACTTGAAGGAGCTCCTCAAGGGAAAGGTATCGTCCTGGAAAAAGTCGGTATAGAAGCAAAACAACCCAACTCTGCTATTCGAAAGTGTGTCAAAGTTCAGCTGATAAAAAATGGTAGACAAGTCACTGCATTCGCTCCTGGAGAGGGAGCTATAAGTTACATAGATGAGCACGACGAAGTGCTCATAGAAGGTATAGGTGGGATGAGAGGTAAAGCTAAAGGAGACATACCTGGTGTCAGGTACAAAGTAGTGAAAGTCAACCGTGTTGCTTTATCAGAGTTGATAGCTGGTAGGAAAGAGAAACCTTTGAGATGATCGAAAGGTGAAAAAATATGGCTGAAGAAGGAACTGAAGAACAGGAAATTGTTAAGAGCGATAGGGAAAAATTGTATGAATCACTCGATATGCCTCTTTTGTTTGGTAAATATGATATGAAAGAAGTAGAAGTGGATGATCCTGGACTAGAGACATATGTAGATCTTCTGCCTATACTTCTCCCTCACAGCGGAGGGACTCATGCTAATAAGAGATTTAAGAAAGAGGAGGTCAGTATCATAGAAAGGTTGATAAATAATATGATGAGGACTGAAGATTTCACTGGGAAGAAACTTAAAGCTTATAACGTGGTTAGAGATGCGCTGGATATCGTAAACGAAAGAACCGAAAAAAATCCGGTCCAAGTGTTGGTAGATGCTATTGAAAACAGCGCTCCGAGAGAGGAGACTACCCAGATAACATATGGTGGTATCTCAGTACCGAAAGCTGTGGACGTTTCTCCCTGCAGAAGAATTTCTCTCGCACTTTCGAAGATAACTCAGGGTGCGGTCAAAGCGTCTTATAAGAATAAAAAAGATATCTCTACTTGTCTAGCGGAAGAACTTATCATGGCATCTAGAAAGGACAGGAACAGTTTCGGTGTTTCTAAAAAGGAAGAGACCGAAAGGATGGCGGCTTCAGCTAGATGAAACAAAACCGTTTTAATACATTTATATTATTGGTGAATTTTTATGGGTAGAAAGGAGAAGAACGTACAGAAAGCTAGAAAATTGATGGAAAAACCGAGACAGATACGTAATATAGGTACTGCTGCACACATCGACCATGGGAAGACCACCCTCAGCGATAATCTGATCGCTGGTGCGGGTATGATGTCTGAAGAATTAGCAGGTAAACAATTGATGCTCGATTTTGACGAACAAGAACAGGAAAGAGGAATCACGATAGATTCCGCAAACGTTTCTATGGTCCACAATTATGAAGATGATGAATATTTGATTAATCTTGTAGATACCCCTGGCCACGTTGATTTTGGTGGCGACGTTACCAGGGCGATGAGAGCAGTAGATGGGGTAATCATCGTTGTTTGTGCGGTAGAAGGCGTGATGCCGCAGACAGAAACCGTTATCAGACAAGCTATGAAAGAAAAGGTAAAACCTATCCTTTTTATAAACAAAGTTGATCGATTGATAAAAGAGTTGAACGTCAAATCAGAAGAGATGCAGCAACGGTTCCATGAGATAATAAGGAATGTCGATGAGCTCATAAAAAACAACGCCCCTGAAGAATTCAAAGACGAATGGCGATTGAACGTGGAAGATGGGAACGTTGCCTTCGGCTCCGCTTTACAGAACTGGGCTATCTCAGTACCCTTCATGGAAAAGAGAGGTATCACATTTAAAGAGATCTATGAACACCTTGAAGGAGGGAAAGAGAAAGAACGAGAGTTATTGAAAAAAGCTCCGCTTCACGAGGTTCTTTTGAATCAGGTTATCAGACACATGCCAGATCCGATCACAGCTCAAAAATACAGGATACCTCACATATGGAGAGGGGATGAAGAGAGTGAAGTCGGTCAGACCATGATCAACTGCTCTGAAGAAGGTCCGACAGCCATGATGGTAACTAAGATTTTGATGGACGAACATGCTGGTGAGATATCTGTTGGGAGACTCTTCGGTGGTATGGTAGAAGACGGTATGGAGCTGTATATCGATGATCAGCCCGGTACGAACCGAGTACAGCAAGTTTCCTTGAGTGTTGGAGCGGACAGGATACCTGTCGATGAGATAAAAGCGGGAAATGTGGTCGCGGTAGGCGGTTTGAGAGATGCGATCGCTGGTTCAACTGTCACGTCTGTAGACGATGTAGTGCCCTTCGAAGAGATGAAGCACTTCTCCGAACCCGTAGTCACTAAAGCTATCGAGGCAAAAAACACATCAGATCTTCCAAAGTTGATCGAAGTTCTCAGGTCGGTAGCTAAGGCCGATCCGTCTATCGATATCGAGATCGACCAGGAGACCGGTGAGCATCTGATTTCAGGGATGGGAGAATTACATTTAGAAATCACAGAACACAGGATTCAGGAGGAACACGGAGTGCCGATCGTATCTTCAGAACCTATAGTGGTTTACAGGGAAGCCATCCAAGGCCAAGGCGGAACATTTATGGGGATATCTCCCAATAGACATAATAGATTCTTTTTCGATGTTGAACCCCTAGAAGAAGAGGTCGTGAAAGCGATCGATGAAGGAGATATCTCAGTACATGGTAAGATAAAGAACAAGACAGAATTGGCTAAAGATCTAAGAGAGTTAGGTATGGATAAAGAGGAGACTAAGAATTTTGTTAACTTCACCGAGGACAACGTTCTTTTGAACATGACTAAAGGTATACAGTATTTGAATGAGACTATGGAATTGATCGAGCAGGGATTCGAGGAACTGTGCGATGAAGGTCCCTTAGCTAGAGAACCTTTGAAAGGTGTAAAGATAAAGTTGGTCAACGCGAAACTGCATGAGGATACGATCCATCGTGGACCCGCCCAGGTGATACCTGCAGTTAAAGATGCGATATCAGGTGCGTTATGTCAAGCAGGTAGGATCTTGCTTGAGCCGAAACAGAAAGTTTTCATCGACGTGCCGTCTGATCTCATGGGGAATGTGAACGTCGAGATACAGCAGAGGAGAGGTGAAGTTATAGACATGAATCAGGAAGGAAGCGATTCTCATATCGTTGCTAAATGTCCCGTTTCAGAGATGTTCGGATTTTCAGGAGATATCAGAAGCGCTACAGGAGGAAAAGCACTTTGGTCCACGGAACATGCGGGATTCGAAAAGGTGCCTGAGAGTCTACAACCAGAGATAGTCAAAGAGATCAGAGAGAGAAAAGGCCTAAATCCGGAACCGTTCGGAGAATCTCATTTTGCGGACTGATGCAGGGCAAAACATATTAATAAACCCCTTTTTCTATCCATTTTCATGGCAGTGAACGACCAGACAGAGAGCGGACGGAGCATCTTGAGTTTATTCTATGCCCTACTAGCGGGAACAGGTTTTGCCTTCTATTTGTCGTGGTCACTTCTATACGGTACCTGGACAGACATAGGTGTTTATGCAGTGTCAGTGGTGATGGTCGCCTTCGGTTTAGTTGGTTATCTGCTTTACTCGATTGAAGAATAGAAAGAAAAAATTTTGGTTTTTAGTGCGTATTGCTTATATAAACTATAGTATCGGTTTTCTCTTCGCAGTTGATACATTTACCTTCGTAATCTTCTCCCTCATAGAGAGTCCCTAGTATGTCTCTTCCCGTTATATCTTCGATCTCCTTACCACAACTCTCTTTTTCGCACCATCCTCCACGGTATATCTTCTCTTCCTGTATTTCAGAGAGTTCCTCAATATCTTCGATATTATCTTCTAGTTCTTCTTTTGCTCTTTCATACATCTTTTCCTGCATATTTTCGAAAGTCGATGTTATCTCATCTACGATTTCTTCTTTATCTACACTAAGTTTTTCACCCGTATCTCTTCTTACCAGAGTGACCTTCTGTTCCTCCACCTCGTCACTTCCTATGTCTAAGCGAACTGGTATACCCTTCAGCTCGGCTTCGTAAAATTTGCTTCCGGGTCTTTCTCCACTGTCATCTATATCGACGTCTATGCCCTTTTTTTCCAATCTTTTTTTGATATCTTGACAGTATTCAAGTACTTTTTCTTCGTCACCATAGATTATCGGTATGATCCTGACTTGGATAGGGGCTATCTTCGGTGGAAGGACCAATCCTTTATTATCCCCATGGATAGCTGCTATCGCTCCGACCAACCTCTCTGCCATGCCGTAGGTAGTTTGATGAACGTTCCTATGATTCCCATCTTCGTCCTCGAAGGTGATATCATAGGCCTCGGAAAAATTGGTCTTATATTGATGTATTCCAGCCATCTGTAGGGTCCTGCCTGTAGGCATCAAAGCATCCGTCCCGACGGTATAATCGGCTCCCGGGAACTTGTCCCAATCTGTTCTGACAAGCGCGAGATACGGCATACAGATCTCTTTAGAGAGTTCCTCCATGATCTCTAGATCTTCTTTTATCTGCCCCTCGGCCCCTTCTTCAGTAGCGTGACAAGTGTGTGCTTCAAAGAAATGAAATTCTCTCATCCTCATGAAAGCCTTGGTCTGCTTTGTCTCGTACCTGAAAACATTAACCATCTGATATATCTTGAGAGGCAGATCAGCATGAGATCGCACCCAAAGATCAAAGACGGGATACATAGCGGTCTCACTGGTAGGTCTCAAAAGCAGGGGTATATCTAATTCGTTACGCCCGGCTCTAGTTACCCAATAAACTTCATCTTCGAAGCCGGCTATGTGGTCAGCTTCCTTTTCGAACTCTTTCTGAGGTACTAGCAGAGGAAATTTTACTTCTTGGTGCCCTGTGTTATTCACCAATCTCCTCGTCTCTCTGTCGATATTCTGCATCAGTTTCCATCCAAAAGGTGTCCATATGTTCATACCTTTGACAGGATACCTTTTATCACAAAGCCCCGCTTCTTCTACGATCTTATTATACCATTGATTGAAATCTTTGTACTTTTTACCGTTCTTCTCGTCTTTTTTTCCCATCTTATCACGCTAAGTACCTTTGATTGCTAACAGCGGTATTGATAAACTCTTTTTTAATACTTCTGTTCTCTATCACGAGTATTTTTTACGGAGTCTTCTTATCTCTTTCTTTTCCTCTCTGTTGAGATATCTATTTATCTCGGGATATTCCCCTGCATTCCAGACAGGTCTATATTGAGTCATGATGTTCAATTTTGGGTCATCTAGGTTGGAATCGATCCATTCAAGCAGTGGTTTAGTACAGCAGTGGATATGTCCTGGTAAAACTAGATGCCTGATGATCAGGTCTCCCGTTTTTTCGGCTATCATATGATTTCTTCGGATGACAAAGGTATAATCTTCCACCTCAGAAAGTTGTCTAGCGCAATCGTCGTTTCCGTATTTGAAATCTGTAAGATATACATCCATAAGCTGACTCAGGATCTTCATACTTTTTTCACTGAGATACATGTTACTGTTCCAGATCTGTGGGACAGGCTTATTCATCTTCTGTAGAACTTTCATGATGTAGGGTAGATTAGGGGTTGGGTCACCGCCTACCCAATTGACATTTTTTCCTCCACTAGATTCTATTTTTTTTGCGAGGATATCCACTGGAACCTTTCTGCCCTGATTCAACTGGCTTATCTCATAGTTCTGACAGAATACACATCCAAAATTACATCCAGCAAAGAAAACGGTGTGTGAAGGCACTAATTCTCTTTCCTCTCCCATGTGTAGAAACTCTGACGAGATCTTCGATTTACCGATATTGCAATATCCTCTTTCATCTTTTTTCCTGTTCACTCCACAACCTCGCATGCAGAGTTCACATCTTTTGACCATTTCTTCGGCAAGTTTGATTTTTAAGTTGAGAGGTGGGATCTCATCCTTTCGTCTGAATTCGTCGATCTCTGCCCAAAGCTCTTCTTGGTTTAACTCTGAATAGTTTCTACCCACACCATTTTTTTTCGCCTTGATATAGTACGGTTCGATCTTACCTTCTAAGATAGCTCTATATCGGTCCAACATCATCTATAAAAGCGATCATGGGCTTATTTGACTTTTCCGATACTCACCTCTTTTTTGTAGATTTATAGAGCTATCATTTTAAAATTTTAAAATACATATACAGAAATTGTACCAGCCAAGCTATGTATAAAAAGAAAGACGAAAGATAGAATGGTCCTCTGCTGAATAAATAAAATCTATCGAAATTCACATAGACGAAAGTAGAGAAAAATATGAAGAGATGAAATTCAAGTACCATCAATATTTTGAATTCGTCTTTGATATTTTTTTTAGATAGAGTCAATATAGATTGAGAAACTGCTAGGCCAAGCAATACCAGGATAAAGCCTTCATAACTAGAAGGAAGAATCATTAACATAGACCCAATAAGGAGCAGCAACATTATGCCCGTTTGAAAGTAGGGCAACCTAGGGAATCTCATAAGATTTCCGACCCTGAATGGCAGTAATTTTTTTATCGATTCTTTCCAAAGTTCTTTAGAAATTGAGATAAGATATATTCCAATCAGGAGAAGTCCAATACCAGCAGGAGAAAATATCAGGTCACAAAATAAAATGAGCTCTATTGCTACAACGGAACTGCCGAGTCCTAATAAGAATTTTCCTATATCATCTCTTTCCATCATGCGGGGATTAATGAATTTTCTAAAATAATTTTCGGTACGCGCTAAAAAACAATCTTTATGAAAGGATAAAAGTTAAATCACTATCCCTGATTGAGAGCATATATCATGTCGAGACCAGAAGATTTGAGTATAGTAAAGCCAGGAGGCCCAGAATCGATAACCCGATGTCAACACTCGGTCCAGGAGTATATTGAGCATTTCAGTGAACTCGTTGAATTTGAAAGAAAGGAAGAGATGGAAAGACACGAGAGGGAGATGAGAAAGCTCTCAGGTTGGGAAAGGGAGAATGAGGGAAGAGCGATCTTGAACGCCCGGGCTAGAGACGACGGTACAGGCCTTGGGGGTAAGTTTTTGGTGAAGATCGTCAGAAAAGACGGTCTTCCTGAGACTGAGATAAGCGTTGGAGACCTTGTTCGGATCAGTAAAAACGAACCTCTTTCCGATGATAACCCTTCTGGAACGGTGATTGAAAAGACAGGGTATTCTATAAAAGCGGCATTCGATGATCGCCCACCTGACTGGATGTACGACAAGGTACGGGTCGATCTTTACGTCAATGATATCACTTACCAGAGGATGTTAGATGCTCTCAAGAGGATAGAAGAATTAGAGGGAAAGAAGAGGAGGTTGATGGAGACTCTTTTGAAAGAAAAGGAAAGACATTTTGACCCCATAGAACAGGTCTATTTTTGCAATAGAGAGTTGAATGAAAGTCAGAAAGAGGCGGTCAAAAGAGCTCTAGGATCCGAAGAATTTCATTTAATACACGGACCTCCAGGCACTGGAAAAACGGTCACTTCAGTAGAGATAATAGAACAGGCTATCGAAAAAGGAGAAGAGATATTAGCTTGTGCGGATTCTAATGTTGCAGTCGATAATCTGGTTGAACATCTGGTTTCTAGAGGTAGAGAGGTGGTAAGAGTCGGTCATCCAGCTAGAGTCACTCCGGTCCTTCGAGAACACACTTTGGATTATATATTGGAAAAGAACGGTACTTACCAAAAAGCTCAGGAGTTGAGAGAGAGAGCATTGGATTTGAAAGACGAGCAGGACGAATACACCTATCCCAGCGGCCGTTGGAGGAGAGGCTTGAGTGATGAGGCCATAAAAAGCTTGGCTGAGAAAGGTAAAGGTAGTAGAGGTATACCTCCCGATAAGATGATAGAGATGGCTAAATCATTGGAAATCCAGGAAAAAGTGGATGAACTTTTCGAAAAGGTCGATCAGCTCGAGAAAAAGGCTGTCGGGGAAGTTTTAGATAGAGCCGATGTGGTCTGTTCTACCAATTCATCTTCTGCATCTCAGGCGTTAGAAGACGAGAATTTCGATCTTTGTGTTATAGATGAAGCAACTCAGGCGACTGAACCCTCCTGTTTGATACCCACTGTTAAAGCGGAGAAACTCGTAATGGCCGGAGATCATAAACAGCTTCCTCCCACTATTTTGAATGAAAGAGCTAAGGAGGAAGGTTTAGACGAAACGATGTTCGAGAGATTGATCGCCCTTTATGGAGATAAGGTCAAGAGCTTATTGAAGACCCAGTACAGGATGCATGAGAAGATAATGCGTTTTTCGGCGGATGAATTTTATGACGGGGGATTGATCGCAGACGATTCTGTGAAGGAACATACTCTATCTTGTTTGATCGGAGAAGAGATAGAAGGGAAGTTTAAAGAAGTACTTGATGCCAATATGCCGTTAGCTTTAGTGGATACGCAAGGAGAGATGCCTGAACGCACTAGAGCAGGTTCAACATCTAAAGAAAATCCAGGCGAGGCGGTTCTTGCTGAAAATTTTGCCTCTCGGTACATGGATGCCGGATTAGAACCCACGGACATAGGGATAATAACTCCCTACAAAGACCAAGCGGACCTGATAAACGAAAAAATAGATGAAGATCAAGTGGAAGTAGATACGGTAGACGGTTTTCAGGGAAAGGAGAAAGAGTTGATCATATTATCTCTAACAAGAAGTAATAATACCGGCGTCATAGGATTTTTGAGAGATCTGAGAAGATTGAACGTAAGTTTGACCAGGGCTAAAAGGAAATTGATCGTACTTTGCGATACGAAAACGCTTTCTTCTCACGAGACTTATGAGAAGCTGTTCGATTATATGAAAAAAGAAGGTAAAAGCTTTGAAATATCTTTGTGACCTCTCATCCTAATGTTTTTTTCTGTATCTCCATCAGTTCCTTTATGCCTTTTTCAGCAAGATCTAAAAGCCTATGGTGCTGTTCTCTAGTGAATACAGCTTCCTCTCCAGTAGCTTGAATTTCTATAAAATTTTCTTTGTCGTCCATCACCACGTTCATATCTACATCCGCGTTGAAATCGTCTTCGTAACATAGATCGAGTCTTTCCTCGTCAGCTACTAAACCAACGCTCGTCGCAGCGACCTGTCTCTTCATAGGATCTTCTTCTATATCTTCATCTTCTATCATCTTCTGGACAGCCAATTTTAAAGCGATCCAAGCTCCGGTGATGGAAGCGGTTCTCGTTCCGCCGTCGGCTTGAAGAACGTCACAGTCTATCCAAAGGGTTCTCGGCCCTACTTTCTTGAGATCTATGCCTGCTCTCAGACTTCTTCCTATCAATCTCTGGATCTCCTTAGTTCTGCCTTTGGCTCCTCTTCTCTCTCTTCTTATGCGTTCCTCCCCACTGCCGGGCAGCATGCCGTACTTTGCGGTGAGCCAACCGTGATCTGCTTCTTCTTCGTTAATCCACGGTGGAAGGGACTCTTCGACCATCACGGTACAGATAACCTTTGTTTTCCCTGACTCTATCAGTGCAGACCCCTTCGGATTCTCGAGATAGTCAGGTTTTATAGAAGTCTGACGTAGCTCATCATTCGCTCTGTCTCCTCTTGACATCTTTGACACCTTTTAATCACTGCAAGTATGTTTACGATATAAATGTTAGGTATTTATAAAGTAGAATCTAAAACCCCCGAAAGAATTAAGAAAGGCCTTTTTGATAGGAATCCATGACATTTAGAGGATTCATCTCGATAGATGTAGAGCCAACGGAGAAGATGCACGAGTTTTTAGACGAGTTGGAGAGAACAGACGCTCCTCTCAATATGGTCGATCCCAGCCAGCTACACATGACGGTCAAATTTCTTGGAGATACTGAAGAAGATATGGTCGACGACATAGTTGAGAAGACAAATTTTGCAATAGAGCCCTATGAACCTTTCAAGATCGATTTAAAGGGGACAGGCGCATTTCCTCATCTAGGGTTTATGAAAGTGGTTTGGATAGGGTCTGAAGTGTCTTCAGAAGAAACTCAAACCTCGGAACACGAAGAATTCGACCTGTTGACAGATATCGCCCACAGAGTTGAAGAAGAACTCGTTCCACTAGGATTTAAGAGAGATGATAGAGAATTTTCTCCCCATATCACCGTGGCTAGGGTGAAAGGTGGAAGGAACAAGGAAAAATTGAAAAGCACCATAGAGAAATACGAGGACCAGGATTTTACTACCTGGAATGTAGAAAAATTAACTCTCAAGAAAAGCATATTGAAGAAGACAGGACCTGAATATCACACTGTTGAGGAGATCCCTCTCTAGCCTATGATTCTATTAAGTTCATGATTAATCCACCCACTATATTGGTGTTGATTGTTTTCACCCCTGCAATAATCGTGCTTTACTACTTCCTTGGTGAGTTTGAAAGATATTTCAAGGCTAACAAAGCTCTGTTCATGGTGCTAGCTGGACTCGGTGTAGGGATGTTTGTAGGATTTTTTTCACTTTATTTTCCTTTAGATGAGATGGTATGGGCTTTTGCTATCGTTCTTTTGGTGGAGACCATAAAGCTCTTTGCCATGATCCAAAAACCATTCAGGTTGAATTACGATTCTTCTTTTTACGGGTTAGCCTTTGGGACAGGTATAGCGGCTATGATGGTCTTCACGTTCGCCTATTCAGCTGGGTTGCCATCCTTAGATATCACAACTATATTGTTCGTGTTTTTGATATCTTACAACTACACTTTCGTGGGTGCTTCCACTGGAGGTATAATAGGTTATGGAAGCACTCTAGGGGAGTTCTGGAGGTATTTTGGAAGGGCTTTACTCTTGGGCGGGCTCCATGCATTCATGATGACTTTTGTTTGGACCTTCGGATACGAACAGATCTACGGTTCATTTGCGGTTCTATTGATCGGATTCATCTATGGAAGTTTTTTAATCTTGTATCTTTATAATGAGATATTCCCAGAAGTTATCGAAGAGAAGATAGAAGAAGTCAAAAACAATAAGGGAGAATAGTAAGATACCTAATTATTTATAAACCCGACATTGTATCTTTTATCATGGGAAAGACGGACCGTCAACGTAACTATCGCGGTAAAATGGATGTAAGAAACCCTAAACAAAAAAAACCAAGTAAAAGAAAAGG
This sequence comes from Candidatus Natronoplasma sp., assembly GCA_048620775.1. Lineage (GTDB taxonomy): Archaea > Thermoplasmatota > Thermoplasmata > Halarchaeoplasmatales > Halarchaeoplasmataceae > Natronoplasma. Next base: position 15,992 of record JBMCEH010000003.1, read on the forward strand.
CCGCTCTCCTCTCCGAACCGTGATAGCATTGTTGATCGTTTTCTTGATATTATCTGCATTGTTTTTAGGACCGATAATGGATTTTTTTTATGGGTCTTGGGGCATCGGGAGTGTTCATCCTGAAAAAGCGGATTATTCCATCAAAAGGACCATCGAGTTTAACAACAGTGATCCTAGAGATTTAGATTATTATAATCTCACTCTAGCAATACCTGAAGATATCCCTGAAAATGAGATACAATCTGTGGATGATACGTATTGGAACATCGAACCTAGAATTTTTCGAAAGTACAACTCTGAATGGAAATCTTGGAACCGGAGTTTAGACGCAAATGAAAAAGAAAGTGTTCAGATAATTTATGACGTGAGAACAAGGACCGTCTCGTGGGATTATTCGGGATCGGAATCAGGAACTATTGATGATATATCATCCCAGTTGAAACAACGGTATAACAAGAACCAATGGCCGCTAGATGAGGATAGTAACGATTACGATCAAGATTATTGGATGATCCAGCCTGAACATCCTGCGATAGAGAGTTTAGCTGATGAGATAATAAAAAACGAAGATAACATACACGATGCATCTCGAGCGATCTACGATTGGATCAATGAAAATATAGAATATGAGCTTGCAGGATCAGGACTGCCGAAGCCAGCGGTGAAGGTTCTAGAAAGTGGCACTGGAGATTGTGACGAACAATCGTTCTTGTATGCTTCACTATCCCGGGCTGCTGGCATACCTGCATGGATGGAACTCGGCGTACTCTATGATAGTCGCGGTGAAAGATGGGGAGGCCACGGCTGGATAAGGACAAGATTTGTTTCAGAAGATGGTTCTTCCGGATGGGTTAATATCGATCTGGTGAATGATCAATTTTATTTTCGAGACGCTCTACGTTTCACATCTTGGGTAGACGATGGCAAAGAAGGACATCTTGAAGATTTTTATTCTTACATAACTTGGAAGGGAGGTGATCTTGAGTTAGAAGATGATTTTGAGAACGTAAGAATGAATACGGAAGGAAGGGTAGTTCATGAAGATGGATGGTTGATCCCTGGATTTAAAATGAATATCGGGATCCCGGCCGTGATCACTGCGGTCCTTATTTTTTCAGCAGTGAAAGATAAGGAATGACGGCTTACACAGATTCAATACCATAATATATAGCTTAAAAGCCTAACACAAGGATAATTGAAAAATTGAAAAACTATATATGAATGTACTATTTTGTACAAGCATGTGGGAAATAAAGAAACATTTCAAAGATTATTCTGCTCAGCAAAGAACAGCTAAGTTCTTTTTAGAAACGGGCCTGAGCGTTAAAGATGATGAGGTTTTCTGCAACGGCGTGAAGATGTCTCCCTCCCGGATAGGGCGGGTTTTAGACGTCGATAGAAGGACGGTGGGTGCTACCATCGAAACTATCGACCAATCGGAAGAGTTATCTAGGATTTTTTCTAAACTCAGGGCGACTGCTTTTTACAAGGAAGTAGCTAGAGATATCGATGCCGGGATGATAGAGATAATACCTGAAGATCCCCACGCCGTCGGTATTCTTGCCAGAGTAGCTACCAAAATCGCGGATATAGGTATCAGCATCAGGCAGTGCATAACAGAAGATCCAGAGTTCACAGAAGAGGCGAAACTATACGTTATTACTGAATCACCAGTTCCTGGAGAATTGGTCGATGATATCAAAAGGGTGAAAGGTGTCGAGAGCGTGGTTATACATTAATGAATATATTTGTACACAAAAGTATTAAATAATACATTAAATCATACCATTCCATGCAGCGAACAGAAAGGGATTTAGTTTGGCGTTACTAGTGTTTTGGAATCACCGATAGGAGCTGTAGCTTTTTTAGTTCAGGAGTTGGAAATGATGATCGAAGAAACGATTGTAGATATAAGGAAGGATGAGATATGAAAAGAGACCGTTACGAATTGCCCATAGAAGAGATGCCGGATAGTTGGTACAATATACTACCAGACCTTCCCAACCCTGTACCACCGCCCAAAGACCCTGAATCAGGTCCATCGCGGTTGGATAAGTTACCAGAGGTGTTCAGTAAAGGAGTTCTTGAACACGAGATGTGCACAGATAGGTATGTAGAGATCCCCAAAGAAGTGAGAGAACTGTATCTGCAGGCCGGTAGGCCACGTCCAATGATAAGGGCTAGGAGATTAGAAAAGAAGTTGAACACTCCAGCAAAACTATACTACAAATCCGAGTTCTATAGCCCTTCTGGGAGTCATAAAGTGAACACGGCTATACCACAAGCCTATTTCGCGAAACAGCAGGGTATAGAAAGGATGACAACAGAAACAGGCGCAGGGCAGTGGGGAACGGCTCTAGCCTATGCGTGTTCACTTGTAGGGATAGACCTAACGGTATATTGGGTACGAGCAGCATCGTCCTGGAAACTCGGTCGCAGAAACTTCATGCAGTTGTACGGAGCTGATGTTCACGATTCTCCTAGCCGCAATACAGACATCGGAAAGAAGATGTTAGAAGATGACCCGGAACACGAAGGATCACTCAACATAGCAATCTCAGAGGCCTTGGAAGACGCAACCGCCGACGATAACGCGGCTTACGGTCTGGGCTCAGTGCTCAATCATGTTCTACTCCATCAGACCATAATCGGCCTAGAAACAAAGAAACAATTCGAGATGGCCGATGATTATCCCGATACAGTGATATCATGCCTAGGCGGCGGAAGTAACTTTGGAGGCTTAGCCATCCCTTTTGCGGCGGACCGGATAAAGAATGGGCATGATACTAAATTCATAGCTGCACAGAGTCAGGCTGCTCCGAATTTAGAAGGCACGTACGAATATGATTTTGGAGATTATGCTGAACAAACACCTCTGCTGAAGATGTACACCCTGGGTCATCGATGTGCAATGCCCTCCATCAAAGCCGATGGTCTACGCTATCACGCTGCAGCACCGATAATCAGTGCTTTAAAAAATGAAGGCTTTGTTGATACTATAATATATCCTAAAGATGAAGAATACGTGTTTACAAGGGCAAAGATGTTCGTTCAAACGGAAGGATTCCTACCGGCGCTAGAATCCGCGTACAGTATCGCAGCTGCCATCGACGAGGCTAAAGAGTGCAAGAGAAGGAATGAGGAAAAAACTATCGTTTTCAACGTGAGCGGACATGGATTCATGGACATGTCAGGTTATCGAGAGATACTAGGGCTAGATTGAAATCCCTTCTCTCCTAATGATTTTTTTAAAAACTCATTGACTGTTTTAACATCTTTACCGATTTCTACAAATCTGAAATTACTTCCGTACTGAGAGTTATAATTATGAACAACCTCTCGATCCGAGAGAGTATCACCCACTAAAAACCCGTTTTCGGTACCAACAAGGGCTTCCAATGCTTTTGGATCCGGCTTTAAATAATCCTCCCTAGTGATATACTCCTCGAATTCGTACCCTAGGATATCTTCAGCTAATCTCAATTCTGATCTATCCCTTCCTGTTACAGCACCTACTCTGAACAGATCATCAGCTCTTTCTAGCAGTTCTATATCGATGATCGATCTTTCTTCTTTCCAAAATCCTTCGAAATCGAAAAGTCTTTTATCGTATTTGTACCCCAAGTAAAAAGAATTGAAAACTTTGATCAATTCACCTTCGTTAACGTCTTCACTCCACTCGTTTCTCACCCACCTAATATCTCTGTTTTCTTTGAGATTATACATCATCTTTTCTGCTGAATCGAACTCTTTAGAACCTCTTATGATCGCTTCAGTCAATTTAAAATCATCGCCGAAGATGCCTTTTTTCCTCAATTCCCTGATAAATTCTAAGGATATCTCAAAGCCTGATTCATCGGATAAGAATTCAAAGGTCCTTTTTACAGTTTTGTCGAAACTTTGCGTAACGTCGATCAATACACCGTCGATATCGAAAACAAGCCATCTCATCGCTGGGAAACCTCTATGAATTTCTCCAATTCCGCTATCAACTCATCGTTCTCTTTTTTCTTCCCTACTGTAACTCTGATCATACCTTCTAGTCTTCCATCCATCTTCCTCACATGAATACCTTTATCTTTCAGATATTCATAGGCATCGAGATCAATCAAGATAAAGTTAGATTGGCTTGGATAGGCATACTCTTCAAATCTTTTGAAGATCCGCTCTCTTTCGGCAACGATCTTTTTCACGTTATCTTTGATCATTTCCGTGCATTCAAGGACTCTTTCTGCTATCTTTGTCGATAGGATATCCTGGTTGAATGGAGATCTTATCTTATTCAAACATTCTATCACTTTTACCGGGCCGACAGCGTATCCAACCCTGATTCCTGCTAATCCGAATGCTTTCGATAAGGTCCTAAGAACTATCAAGTTGTCGTACTCGTCGATAAGATCGATGGTTGACTCCCCTGAGAACTCTACATATGCTTCGTCCAAGATCACGACATTGTTGGATTCTAAAGCTTCTATGATCCGGTTTCTCGATTGGACATTGCCTGTTGGACTGTTAGGAGAACAGATGCAGATTATGCTCGGTTTTTCTAAAGTTTCCCAGATAGAAGTTATCACAAAATTTTCATCCAAAGGGCTATTATTGATTTCCAACCCTTTCCTTTTAGCATAGAAAGAATACATTGAAAATGTCGGTGTACTGATGACTACTTGATCAGCTTTGAACAGTTCGAATAAGAGCGGAAGAAGAGCGTCACTCCCATTTCCAACAGATATCTTCTTTTCAGAGCAGCCTACATAATCTGCAATCTTTTTTTCGAGGGTTTCAGGGGTCAAAGGAGGATACCGGTTCAACTGGATGTCACGGCACTCTTCAAAAATTTCGTTTTTGATATCTTTTGGAAGATCAAAAGGACTCTCGTTTTTATCTAGATGGATACCTTCTTCACAAAGATTACATCCATATCTTTCAAAGTGTTTGAACTTCTCCGCTATATTCATCCTCTGCGCCTCCTCAATTCATTCATAACTTCACCAAGTTCGATGTCTTCGTATGTCAATTTTACAAGTAGATGGTATAGCAGGTCAGCGGATTCTGAGATCACTCTTTGTTTATCTTTAGCTACAAGGACCTCTATGGCTTCTTCTCCAAGTTTTTTATCTATCTCTTCTTCACCATTAGAGAACAACCTTGATGTATAGGAGGCATCTACAGGATTTTCTTTTCGATCCTTGATAACCTCCTCTAGTTCTTTCAGTATATTGAGAGAGTAATCTACACGTTCAGCATTTTCCTCATCTCCTTTGGGGTCGATCAAAGACCTGTAGAAGCAACTGTAGTGACCTTTATGGCAGGCCTGTCCTTTCTGGTCCACCTTCATCAACAGGGCATCTCTATCACAGTCTACATCGATCTTTTCAACTGTCTGGACGTTTCCGCTGACTTCTCCTTTCATACGTATCCTTTGTTTGCTTCTGGAATAATAGTGAGCTTTTCCTGTCTCCAATGAAAGCTCGCATGCTCCCTTATCCATGTAAGCTAAGGTGAGTACGGTACCATCTAGATCTTGTGTTATCACAGGGATAAGGCCGTCTTCGTTCCAATCTAAGTCTTCAATTTCTAACATTTATACCACTCCTATCAAGATCGGATTTCAGATCAGAAATACTGCATTCCTTATAATGAAATATAGAGGCAGCTAAAGCTGCACTTGCCTCGGTTTCATTGAATACTTCGTAAAAATCTTCACTAGATCCAGCTCCTCCAGAAGCAACAACAGGAATATCGATCGCCGAGGAGACTTTCTTTAAAAGGGGCATATCAAAGCCCTCTTTTGTGCCGTCTCTGTCCATAGAAGTCAAAAGTATCTCACCAGCACCTAGTTTTTCGACTTTCTTCGCCCATTCCACAACATTAAGATCTCTCTTCTTTTTTCCACCGTGTGTGTATATCTTCCAATCATCTTCTTCTCTTTTCGCATCTATAGCTATCACAAGATTTGAAGCTCCTATCTTATCCGAAGCTCTTTTTATGATATTTGGCTCCTCTACGGCGGCAGTATTGACGAATACTTTATCCGCCCCTTGTCTGATCAATTTGGTCATCTGCTCTGTAGAACATAGTCCGCCACCGACGGTGAACGGTATATGTATCTTACCAGCGATCTTCTTCGCTAATCCTATTAATATTTCCCGATTCTCGTTTGTTGCTGAGATATCCAAAAATACGATCTCGTCGACACCTTCTTCTTCATACCTCTCAGCCAATTCAACAGGGTCCCCTGCATCCCTTATATTTTGAAAATTTATTCCCTTCACAACTCTACCTTCCTTGATATCCAAAGCCGCGATTATTCGCTTAGCCAACATTTGTGTTCACCTCTCTATTTAATTCTTCAATCGATAGTTTTTCTTCATAAAGAGCTCTACCTATGATACAGCCGTCGAATCCCATCGCATCTAAAAGATCGAGATCTTTCATCGAAGTGACACCTCCTGCGTAGATCACTTCATCGACTTCAGGTACATAGGGCACTTTTTTTATCCCTTCTAGTAGGCCGTCCTGTTCCGTTATGGTGTAAATGAATCTATCTACATAAGATTCTAAAAATTCAAGACCTTCTTTAAGGTCCATATCTAGTGTTGTTCTCCATCCATCTACGGCTAGATCCCCTCTTCTTATGTCAAGAGATACTGTTACACCTCTAAATTCGTCCGTTATATCTTTCATGAAATCTTCATCGAATGCTCTAGTACCGACGATAACGTTTTCAGCTCCGGCGGAATAAGCTTTTTTGACAGAAGAAATTTCTCTCAAGCCTCCTCCTATCTGGATCTTCAACTCATACAGTTTTACGATCTGTTCTACAATATCTAGATTCCTAGGTTCACCTTCGAATGCTCCTTCTAGATCGACAATGTGTAAGTTATCGAAATATCTTGAGAATTTTTCAGCGTATTCAACCGGATCTCCATAAGACTTCATCTTCTCCTTTCTTCCCTGTTCAAGTCTTACTGCTTTACTGTTGTAAATATCTATAGCTGGGTAAATCTTCATCTCTTTTACACCTCTAAAGACTCGAAATTCTTAAGCAATTTCACCCCATTAGAACCTGATTTTTCAGGGTGAAACTGCGTTCCGTAGATGTTATTTGAATTTATCACTGCGGGAATCCAAGAACCTTCATTACAGGAGCATAGTCTTGTTTCACCTATTAAGTTCATATCAGTATCAACATAGTATGAATGCGTGTAGTAAAAGAATGACTGGTTAGATATACCTTCAAAAAGAGCATCCTCGGAGTCAAATCGAACGGTGTTCCAACCGATGTGAGGGGAAAGAGTTTTTCTCAATCTTATGACCTCTCCTTCCAATATATCTAAACCTTCAACTCCTCCTTCTTCATTGTAACCGAACAGTATCTGCATCCCCAGACATATACCTAAAAACGGTTTGTCCTCTGCGACAAAATCGGAGATCACGCCTTTTAGTTTACTAAAATTCTCTTTCACCTCAGAAAAATTACCTACACCTGGAACGATGATTTTCTCTGCTTTCTCGATCTGGTATGGATCATTCGTAACTTTACCATCTATAGGTCTTTTAACATTGGATATATTACCTATACCTAGATCGACAATAGTTGTCATAATATCCCCTTCGTGCTTTTCAATTTCTCTGATTGAGAGGTCGCCTGAGAAAGAGCAACACCGAGAGCTTTGAACACTGCTTCTATCACGTGGTGACCGTTAACACCGCTTAATTGTTTGACGTGTATAGTAGCTGATAGATTCCTCGATAGCCCATTCAAAAATTCACTTACAACAGCAAGGTCAAAGCCTTCTTCTCCATGATCGTAATCGATATCTATATCCATATAGACGCGTGATATGTCTATAGAAACTAGAATCAAAGCGTCGTCCATGGGCATTACGGCATTACCAAATCTTTGTATATCTTTGTCTCTGATCTTTCCTTTGATAGCATCACCTAAAAGGATTCCTATATCTTCCCATAAATGATGCCTTATATCCCATTCCGCCACGATCTTCACTTTTTCATCCATATAGAAGAAAAGTGTCTCTAACATGTGGTCCAAGATGTCATCGCCTGTGGAAACATCTGTTTCTTCCTTACCAAATTCTATTCTAATCTCCACTTCCTCAGTTTTTCTCTGCATCTTTTCTCACCTCCATCGATTTTTTGTGATACTCCATATCTTCGATATCAGCTAGGATCACACCTAACTCTTTATTCTCTTCATAATCCGCCCTACCTGCCTCAGCTAAACTTATCTGTTTAACGAAGTCGTCTATGGTCAGTACAGATTCGAATTTTGCAGCTTTCCCAGTGGGCAAAACATGATTAACGCCTAAAAAGTAATCTGCAGCGGCAGCAGGGGTAAGATCACCTAGGTAAACCGCTCCAGCATTTTTTACCATCGGAAGCAGACTTCTAGGATTCTCTGTCAATATCTCTAGATGTTCGGGACCTATCTTGTTAGATTCTCTGACGCAGTCTACTATATCATCAAGGACTTTCACTTCCACATCTTGGACTTCAATACTCTCACCTAGATCTTTAGAAGTCGTAAAAAGCCAAGCTTTCGCATCATCGTCGTGTTCTAACTGGGCAAGAAGATCCATCTTAACATGTTCTTTCTCGACGGTTCCGTCAGCAACGATCGCTATCTCTGAAGGACCTGCTAAACCGTCAATTCCTACTTCACCGTAAACTTGCCTTTTTGCCTCGTTGACATACTTATTGCCCGGTCCGAATATCTTGTCGACTTTTTCCAACCCGACTCCGTAGGCCATGGCACCTATCGCCTGGACGCCACCGATCTTGTGAACCTCTTTTATTCCCAGTTTTTCAGCAATGTAAAGAATTCTTGGATCGATACCATTTTTTTTAGGAGGCGTGGTCACGACGATCTGCTCAATTCCTGCTAAACGAGCGGGGACCCCTACCATAATCAAAGTTGAAGGAAGTGGTTGCCCACCTGGTACGTAGATACCTACACGCTCGATCGGTCTTTTTATTAGACCAAAAAGTGAATCTTTCATCGAGTGTATCTCATCCTCTTCTTTTTGTTTCTCATGAACCTTTTCGACCCTTTCGATAACTTCATCTACGGCTTCTTTTTCCTTTTCTTCAAGACAACTGTATTCAAAATCATCAACCCGTAATTCCCCGTCATAATCATCAAATTTTCTAGAGTATCTCTTCAAGGCCTCTATACCTTCTTCTTCTATATCTTCCAATATCTCACTCACATACAATTTTAAATCCATCTTCACACCTCTTTTAATTTCTCGACAAGTTCGTTTATCTCTTCAAATCTGACTTTTTGGGAAATTCTGTTGACCATGAATAAAGCTGAAACGTCCATGATCTTCTTTATTTCAACTAGATCATTGGCTTTTAAAGTACGACCCGTTTCTACTATATCGACGATCACATCGGCGATACCGATCCTGGGAGCAACTTCAACTGAACCGTCTAGTCTTATCGTATCAACTGAAATCCCTTTCTCTTCAAAAAATTTAGAAGTCAAATTGGGATATTCGGTCGCTACTGTATATCCTTCAAAATCATCGATATCGATGTTTTTTTCTTTAGGTACCGCAACACCCAATCGGCATTTACCAAAGTCCAATTCAACAGGGACGAATACCTCGCTTTTCCTTTCTTCAAGAACATCTGATCCCGCGATCCCTATATCTATACCATGTTCAACGTATACAGGTACATCACTAGGTTTGGAAAGAACAAGTTTATTTCCATTTATATTTTGGACAAGTTCTCTGTTCTTTTTGACTTTTAGGTCTAAACCGGCCTGTCTTAGATATTCCAATGATTTACCGAGCAATCTTCCTTTTGGTAGAGCTATACTCATATCCATCATATCTCCATCCTCACTTTTTCTCCTTTTTGGACTAGCTCTCTCGCTCTTCGATAAGAAGTTCTGAGATCGCCGCCTACAACGACAAAATCGTCTTCCTCTTCCATCTTATAAATCTCAGAGATGATCTTTAGATCTAAAGCGAAACCACACCCATGTGTACCATCGAGTTTATACTCGCCTCCGGCTCCTATAGGAAAACCAGCTCTAGGTGAATATATCTCGAATATTACATCATCATAATAGGGCAGAGGACGCACGGTTCCTAGGTCTGCGTAAAATCGATCGTCATCCACTAAATCGATCAATCGATCGATCTTATCGAACCCACACTTTTCACCTCTGAGATTCAACAGATCCCACAGTTCCTCCTTCTTCTCTGAGGATATAGGCAGATCGTCTATTAGACTCAGATTTCTTCTTCTCAGGGCCTCGAATATATCCTCTCCGTGTTCTTTGATATCTTCTATAGTTTCTTTCCATATCTTCAAACTCCCTATATCTACGTAAAAATCTTCGATCTTCAATCGTTCTAATACCGAAATCAAAATATTCAATATCTCTACTTTGTTCCTCACCGGATCACCGCAGAGAAACTCGATCCCTGCTTGAAAAGTTCCCTCTATTCCATCCAAGATATCTTTAATATAGAACTTTCTTATCGGTAAACCGTCTTTGAAGTTGAGTGCTATCTGAGATGTCGGATCAGGCTTGACAGAGTAAAATTCATTTTGGTATGTTATGTTCAAGCCTTTCCTAAGGTTATCATCGTGCTCTACTACGCTCGGCAAAAATACCTCTTCGTATCCCCATCTAGTCAGTGTCTCTCTAATTTCTGACGTTATTCTATCTAGCCTTTCTGATTCAGAAAAAATATCCTTTTTCAAACTATCACCTCAAAAAAATTCGCTCTAGACTCCGATCTAAAGGGATTTCTAAAACATTTTTCAACGAAGCGAGAAAAGAAACTACTCTTGGAACCTGGATCTTTAGGCTTCTGCAGGATGAACCCGACCAAGATGAGCGGACCTATCTCTGCCTTCACGACTTCGGGAAGGGACGCCCTTTTCTCTGCATCCTACGGTTTTGCTCATCTTTGTTCTCCGATGTTGCTTATTGTACTATAGTATATATATTTTACTATAAGACTCTACGGAGATCGTCATAATAGATCGGCAGTAGTGATCGTCTTCCAATTCTTTTCCTTGCATAAAATTTCAAGAAATTTTCCTCGTGAACCGGGGTTCAAATCCCTAAAAGAAAAAAAGTCCCGACTCCCGGATTTGAACCGGGGACCTGATGATTTCCGCGGGTGATGTTAGGCCAGGATAGGCCCAAGTATAAATACCAACTACAGTCACCCGCTCTAGCCAAACTGAGCTAAGTCGGGTTTTGCGTATTATGTCTCCCGCTCTATGAGCCAACTTTCAGTTGGCGAGTCAGAGGAACTTGTTCCTCGCAGCCAAACTGAGCTAAGTCGGGATTCACAGTTGGATTAGTGATAATTGCTATTTATCCTTTTTGTTTGACTCTTCACTTTCTCTGAATCTTTCTGCCATATCTATCCTCTTCTTAGGTGCTGGGTGATCGTAAAAGAAGATCTCTATCATCTTGTGTGGATCGACTTCCGCCAGGTCTATATCGGACAACCTTTTGAATCCGGAGACCATCGCCTGAGGCTCTTCGGTGGTCTCGATAGCGAATCTGTCCGCTTTCTTCTCCCTATATCTGCTATAGGCATTGGTCAACGGATCGATCAGAGAATAAAGACCATAAAGGATCAGTAAGAAGAGAGGTAGATGGTATATCTCATCGAAACTTCCATAGGCAGTGAATATCTGACCAGTGATATAGAATATGGGGAATATCACGACCGCATTGATCAGCATGAACCTGATGATATCTTTGTTTACATAATGACCTAACTCATGGGCAACAACGCCTTCTATTTCTTTTGGATGGAATTTGTCTAGGAGTGTATCGAAGAGAAGTAATCTCTTCGTTTTGCCCATACCAGCGAAACCTGCGTTGGCTTTTTCCGTCTTTTCGCTCGCTTTGACTACAACGACTTTTTTAAGCCTCGAAACTCCGTGTTTTTCTGACATCTCTACTAAACGTTCTTTGAGTCCCTCGTCCTCCAACTCTTCTAAATCATAGAAAAGCGGAAGGATGATCAGGTGAGATATATTGGAAAGTATCCCTGAGATTATGAATAGCAGCAGACCTGCATAGAGCCACCACAAATCGGGAAACGTGTAGCCCAAGAAGAAAAGAGCGAGAGTTATAGGGACCATCAGGATGAGCGAGATGATCAAAGATTTGATCTGATCTTTGCTCCAGTCCCAGATCGTATCATTGCTCAGATCGTATTTATGTTCTAACCTAAAGCCGGAATAGTAGGAGATCGGCATCGAGATTACGAAAAGCAGGATAGAGTAAACAAGTATGAAAATGGCCCAGATTATCAGCTGATGTGAAAGGAAAGTATCTGCAGCCAACTTTACTATCCAAGATTCCAACAAACTGGTAAATCCGGCAAAGTATGTGATCGCTAGGAATGGCAGATACAGTCCAAAGGTCTGGATTATACCTGTAAAGAACTTCTGCTTCGAATAAAGTTCTGCTTTCTTTCTCCTCTCTTCGTCGAATTCGTAGGGATAAGTGATATCTTCGTCTTCAGTCATGATATCACTTTATCTTAGCTCTATTAAATTCCTCGCCCTCCCAGGGTCTCGTGGCGTCTAAACCCCATTTTGCGGTCAGATCAGGAGCGCTAGGGTCCAAAGAGCTTCCTTTCTCATCTTCATAAACGTAGATGTCCTTGTCCGGTTGGAAGCGTGTCGCGATGGCCCATTCCACCTCTTTATCATCGTAAATATCGATGTCATCGTTCACCACTGTGATTTTTTTCATCGAGCTGTGTGCTTTGAAGGCCTTTTGGATTATACACTGTATATCAGCATTCGTTTCTTTTATGGATACTATTCCGTGAAGCCAAACACATGCACCCTCGGTGAGTCTAACGTCTTCGACCTCGGTTATTTTGCTCAGTTCTCTTTTGATGACGGACTCTCTGGGTAATCCCATCAATAGGAAGTGTTCGTTTCCACCAGGGAGAAGCGCGTGAAAAATAGCATTTTCTTTTTTATAGATCTTATCTATTTCCACCACTAGCTGCTGCCTTATTTTGTCGTAGGTTCCAGTTATATCAACGAAAGGACCTTCGTTGTCCTTTTCAGTGGTGATCTTTCCCTGCAGAACGTATTCGCTGTCTGCGGGAACGGAAATCCCGTTCTCTATTTCGCTCATCTTCACTCTTTCACCGGTTGTGGACTTTAACAATGAATTTGCGACTTCTGATTCATCGGTCTCGTAATCTATAGAAGTCGAAGCTGCTAAAAGGAGTGCAGGATTTACTCCGATAACGACAGCGATATCAAGATATCCTTTCTCATCCACTGCGAGATCATACATCTTCTTCAGATGTCGAGGGCAGATACGTATGGTGAAAGTGTTCTCGTCTCGAAGCATCAGGCGGTGATAGGAAAGATTCCTTACATCATCATGTTCCGCTACAACTATTCCTGAGGTGATGTACCTTCCACCGTCTTTCGGATAATATTTTGGTATGGGCAGTTTTGTAAGATCGACATTTTTTTCTACATGATCTTCAAATCCACCAGTGTCAATATATTTTGGCTTCGTTGGTTCGTCTACAGCACCTGCTAGTTTTTCTATTATCTGTCCTTTTTCTATACCGAAATATTCCGCTAATCTAGAACGAGAAGCCCATAAGTTTATCAAGAGAGGCCCATGGGGAAAGTTAGGGAAATAGATAGGCGTTTTTGGTCGCCTTTTTGCCTCTTGAGTTATCTTACAGTCTATGGAAACTTCTTCATCTATCACCTTTGTCTCGTATCTCTCGGTGAATTCTTTCAATGTCATATTTATTCCTCCTGAGCTTGGAGTTGATGATTTAGCTTTCCCGTTCAATATAAAACTTTACACGATAGCAAAGTTATAAAAGGAGTTATGAGAATTCCTTTCCATGTCAGGATGGACCTATGAAGAAGCCGGCGTCGATATCGAGGAAGAAGAGGAAGCAATCGAGGCTCTGAGAGATTCGGTACTGTTTGCGAGAGAAGGTGAAGGAGCACCGCTCGAGAGTGAATTTACAGGTTTAGTAGACTTCGGAGAATTCGCCCTTTCTCTCTGCACTGACGGCGTAGGAACTAAGCTTATAGTGGCTAATAAGATGGAAAAATGGGACACACTCGGCATCGACTGCATAGCTATGAACGTCAATGATGCGATATGTCAGGGTGCGGAACCGATAGCTTTCGTGGATTATCTAGCAATGGATGACCCAGACCCGGAGCTCGCGAGACAGCTGGGCAAAGGACTTCAGAGAGGCGCCGAGATGGCAAACATAACGATTGTAGGGGGAGAGACCGCAACTTTAGGTGAAATAATCAACGGCTTCGATATAGCTGGAACAGCATTAGGCTACGTGAAAAAGGAAGACATAGTGGACGGCAGCAGTGTGAAACCTGGGGATAAAATAGTCGGTCTTCCGAGTTCGGGCATACATTCAAATGGTCTGACACTAGCAAGGAAGATAGTCGATGAATCTGATCAAGACTATCATGATAAGGCGGATTTCGGAGTGATAGGTGAAGAATTGCTAGAGCCGACAAGGATCTACGTAGAGACGGTCATGAACGCTCTCAAAAACTATTATATAAAGGGCATGGCTAACATCACGGGTGGAGGTCTACGCAACATTCCGAGGATAAACAGAAATCATCAGTATGTAATAGATGATCCTTTAGAACCTCAACCTATCTTTGAATTTTTACAGCGAGAAGGCATCGTTTCCGACGAGGAGATGTATCAGACCTTCAACATGGGGATGGGATTCGCCATGGTAGTTTCCTCTGAGATCGCTGAAGAGGTCACAGAAGATGTTGGAGGTAAAATCGTAGGTAGGGTCGAGGAAGGAACAGGTGTGATGCATTTGGATAAAAAGGTAGAATACCTTGGGTCAGAGTAAGATACAAATCTTTTTGAACATACTAGAGAAGGACTTTATAAAAAAAAGAGGTTTGAGGGTTTTATTTGTATTCCTGACAGTTGTCGCAGTACCAGCTGTTGTATTCCTCTATATATCTGATAGATTGACCGCAGTCGGGACAGGTGTGAGACTCCTGCTGTGTTTGCTGGGGCCCGGGGTGGACCTGCTGCTGTCGAGGTTGTTGAGTTGGCTGCTGTTGCTGTGATTGTTGTGCCCATCCTACCTGTTGTGATTGTTCTTCTTGCATCTGCCGTGGTTGTGGTTCCTGTGTCCATTCTTCCTCTTGTGGGTATTGCTCCTGAGGCTCCTGCTGTTGCTGTCCCCATTGTTGGTCTTGCTGCCGTGGTTGTGTCATACCTGCTCCTATAGCCGGTCTCCGTTGAGGTGTACTTTTAGCTCCCAGAGCTACTAGGATTAGAGAGATTACTAAGATGATACCTCCGATCAGGGACATGAACCATCCTAAACCGCCGCCCCAGCTTTCCTCAACTTCTTGTCCTTCCCATCCTTCACTAGTCTCGCTTCCAAAGAAGCTTTCTGCTGGCGTATCTTGGTCTTCAGGTAGATTGTCTTCGTCCCCCTCGTATTGGTCGCCTAGAATTGCGTCAGGATAGGATATCATCATATATATAGGAGCGATAATGGCAAATATCAAACCTATAACCATTAACACCGCACCGATCTTGGCATGTTTCTTGTTGTCCGAACCTATGGCTATCCCTATAAAGAGCAAAGAAAGCACAGAAGCTCCTGTACCTACAGTAGCCATCGCCGAAGTTATCGACATCGTAGTTGTTTGGTTCTCACTTATATCCCTTTCCGAATGTGAATATATAGGTAGAATATCTAGGGATCGCCTCTGGGTGCCGGTTTCTCCGTCTTCATCTTCTTCAGTAAAGGTATACCAGGGCATACCTAGAGAGATCACTAGTATCAAGACCGCTATCACGGCTATTATTCCCCCGATTTTTATTTTATCCATATTATTACTATCCACAAAGCATAATAATTTCATTATATTTATATTTTATTGGGTTAAGACCTCCATTATTCCTCTAAAAGCTTTAGTGCATTTTTCGTACCATACCACTGAAGGGGCTGCATCGAGCCTCCTACTTTGAAAGTCAGATCGAATGCGTCTTTTAGGTAATACTTTTGTGCTATAGATCCTACCTCTTCTCAAATACCGTAATCGATATATTGAAGGAATCAATGGCCTGCCGGATCACGATGATTGAACTGGAAGTCGAAGAGACCGAGACCGAGAACTTCGAGATCAGCAGTCATACATCCTCGAAACTGGAGGCAACTGAAGGAGATATTCTACTAGCCAAGAATCCGATCAATGAGAAATCTGTGGCAGGAGAACTGAAGATAAAAAAGGGGAAAGAAAAGGATACAATCGGTATGGAAAGGACGCTCTTTGAATCTATAGGACTTGACGAGGGATTCGAAATAAAAGTTGTCCCTTATCGAGATGAAGTTAAAAATGTGATCGAAGTCGAGTTTGGCGTTGAAAATATAGGGAAAAACGATAGAGATCCTTTGACCGTAATCAAAGAAAATGAAGAGGAATTCATGGATTTTGTCAAAGAGAAGATCTGCACTAAACATACTGAAATCCTTTGGAAAGACAAAGACTTGCTGATTTCTATAGAGAAAACTTATCCCAAACTAGAAACCGACGAAGTCATCGACTTTACGGAAGTCGAAGAGTTCACTTACAGTTGGGGTGGTTCAGAACTTAAATCTTTCGACGGGATCCTTTTGATCGATATGTCTGGAAGCATGGAGATTGAGGACCTCGTGATACGAGATTTTGATTGGCTGATAGAAAGGATAGACAAAAGCATAGGAGGAACTTTTACTACGGAATTTCTCCAAAATTTGAAAGATAACACTAAAGCGAAGCGTTCTCAAGGAGCGGTTCTCTGCAGCTTGATCTATTTCGTTCAGAAGATAGGTAGAGGTGTTGGAGATAAGATATCTGTCATACCGTTCAGTGACCGATCGTCTATCATCGAATTCGACGGTGGCCAATTCTTCTCTTCTGAGGTCAGTGATACCGAAAGTGCCGCAGAGAAAATAATAGAGGAGATGAAGTACTATCCTAGGGGACAGACAAACATCTCGGCGGCACTTGTCGAAGCTATCGAGATGATTAAAGATTTCGAGCACGACAAGATGAAGATGATAGTCCTTCTTACAGATGGTGAACCCCATCCTAAATCTCTAGATGATTCGGACAGCGTTTTAAACATAGTAGAAAATAGATTGGAGCCCAGGAGAGACGTTATCATAAACACTATAGGTCTTGGAGACCAAGTGGACCATCATCTGCTTGACGAGATAGCAAAAAAAACAGGAGGAGATTACACGCACGTAAACAGCCTACAGGGTTTGACTGAAGCTTATTCTAGATATGCCACTACCATCTCGATAAAAAGCACCTTGTTCGAATGAGATGGTATCATAATCCGTCGATCTCATCAAGATCTATATTTTTTAAATCGATATCATCAGGCCAAAGATCGTGCATCATATCTGCTGCGGCCTTTGATGAACTTTCTTTTATATAGTTTAGCATATTCTTGAACCTATCACTTCGTGGACTCTCTTCTGAGCTTCTTAATACGATGAGTTGGGCCGGCGTAATCGGTGGTTCTACAGAAAGCTCGTTGCAGCTGTACAATCGTAGTATCAGGTTTGTAACTGCACAGGAATCTTCTAGGCCCAGTTTTTCGAAATATGGCCATAGCTGGTAGATGATTTTTCTCCAGCTCTCGTAAAAGTACCGGACATCACCTTGTTCAAAAAGATCATCTTTCTCTTTATCAGTCCGAGGTTGACAGAACCTACCCAGTAATCCGTTTTCTATCGCTTCATTTCTATTCTTTTTGAGTAGATCGTCACCGATATCAGTGATCTCTATTTCTTTTGCTTCTCTTTTCACGGAAAGGGCTAAAGCTTGGAGCAGAACGGCTATAGAGATCCTATCTATTGTAGAAAGTTGAGTGTCGAATATCCTAGTCTCTATCGTTTCGAATCTTGTGAAGGGATATATATCAACCATCCTAACTGAGTCGCTATCTGTTATTAGGTTCTTTTCGAAATATTTTTCTCCTCTACCAGGTGGTAAATGAGGGGGGAGTCTGAACTGCTCTACATTCTTTTTTAGTCTCATCGTGTGAGAGGGATCAGTGATGGCTAAACTTCCTTGATCGTTGAGCACATAATTAGGGCATCTTCCGTTCGAGAATGGAGAAGTAGCGGTCAAACTGATCAAATGAGGTTCTAGATAGCGGTAAAGATTGTAAACTTTTCTTCTGATTTCATAATCTTCTATTTCAATGTGGTGATGTTCACCAAATGATACACCTTCAGAGTATTTTTGTACTGGGTTAATCCCTAGAGATATCAAATTAGCTTCGATATCGAGTTCGTTTACAACCTGATGTGCTATCCTGTAAATATTGTATGTCCACCACTTCAATTCTTCTAGATATTCACATGGCGGTGTCTGGATTTCGAGAATATTAGTTTTGAGAGCTACATGTGAGTCTTTTCCAAGAACAGAATAGCATCTCTTTTCACCTTTACAATCGTACCTGACGTGAACGGCTTCGTAGCCTCTATGGTCTTCCTTGATCTCGGTTATACCGCTCCACTTCTTCCTTACAAGCGGATCTGCTTGATTCTTTATATTAGCTATTTTCTTTTGCGCATCGTCGAGGATTTCTTCAAATACTATCGCCATCTGCTCACCCTCTATCCAATCCCAATCCTCTTTTACAACCAAAAGTTCCACTTCTATACCGTGAGAGAAAGGCAGTTTTGAATAGCCACTATCGCTAGTGAAATCATCATCTGATGAAGAATCCGTATTGTCTAAATTTTCATTAGTGTATTCATGGATAACTCCATTTTCGTCGATGATAAATCTGTGTGAACGGTCCTCTTTTTTCTCTGAGATTCCAACTTTAAAAGTGCCGTTACTTTCGTAAAATTCGTCTATTTCAAGAGACATCTTTTCTTTCTGAGCTAACACTTTTATCCATTTTTTCGCCTTCACTACTATCTCCTTCTTTTTTACATTTTTAGAACATATTTTTTTTATATCGTCTTTTGTTTTCAGATAAATATCATCATATTCGTCGACTAAAAACTCCCTACTTTCTCGAGGTGAATCTCGAAATTCTATTTCGGATAGATCTAATTCTTTGATTTCTTTTTTTTCCAATTCTTTCTTAGCCACAAATTCGTGCTTCAAATCTTTAAGGACCAATCTTTTCTGAGGATCCCCCACTAAAAAAACTCCCGTTAATCCTTCACCTTTTTTGGAAATTTTTTTGATCATCAAATTTTCGATACATTCATCGCTTCCGGTAAGATTTTTGAATACTTGCTGTATCTGCTCTCCTTTACCCTTGTATCTCTGCAAGATTATGTCGTCTGAAGTGCGATCATTATCGATATTTTGATATCTCTCTCTGAACGGATTTGGTCTGTTTTCTACTCTATCTAAATCTTTTCGTTTTTTTGAAGCTAAATCATACAAATTTGAATTTTTTCTGACCCTGTGAAAATAAAAAAAGACCAGTATCGTTACTATAATTAAGGCTGTCAAGAGTAATGTCACTCCTCTTTCGACGGAGCTCAATGATAGTATCCATTTTGTCATGCTCGATATCAATGTATCACTTTGGATGATATAAGTACGGGTAAAAAGCTTATATTTATAATAGTTATTCAAAATCTATTTATATTGATTCTTGATAGGAAATGGAGATCATGGCTGCGATCGTCACCATCCTTCGAGAGGGCTCATCAGATAGCATCCAAATGTATGTAGATCCAGATGAGAAGATAGAGCAGATAATAGACAATTGTAAAGACTATTGGCGTCTGGAGGGGGATCTAGAGGACTATGTGCTTATCAGGAAGAATACTAGAATCCCTCATAAAAAAACGGTAATTTCATCCAATCTTCAAGAGGGAGACGTCGTTAGATTTTGTGAGAGAGACAAATGCCAAACTCCGAAAGAAAGGGTAGAAAAAGATTCCGAAGTAAAAGATCCCGTCTTTTCGGCTGAAAAATGGCTCAAGGAAAATGTGGGGTTAAATATGGATAATGTAGATATTATAGATAGAGAGGTAAAAGGAAATTCAACAAAGATTCTTTTCAAAAATCTAGTCCGTGATGAGCATTATACTGTTGTAGTTCAAAGTGGGGATGTTGAAACCTATATACCTGCGATGATGGAAGAGTTCGACCTTGAGGAGGTTTGAGTTATGGGTAATAAAATTTTGATCAGAGATGTGAAAGGAGAAGAAGTACTCGAAGCTAGGCTTGAGTTTGAATGTGAGATTGTCCTTCTTAAGAAGAAATTGGTAGAATATCTCGGATACGAGATGTCCGAGTACTACACTCTTAATTACAAGGGGATGAAGATGTCTGAGGAGAGAACCCTTGATTTTTATGGGATCGAAGAACATGATCTCTTGATCTTGGAAGAAAATCCACAAAAAGGTAAAAAATATCCTCTAGATAAAGACTTGGAGACCGTTGAGATTGCAAAAAAATGGCTTGAGGAGAATATAGGCGTAGCTAGATCGATGACAGACTTGTTAAAATATAGAAGAACTGATGACAAAAAAAGTGAGATGTTTTTCGAATTTAAGGACAAGACCGTCAAGTTGTTGTCTTCGAAAGATAAGATAGAGGATTATGGTTTCATATCCTCCAAAAAAAGGCGTGGTTAGACGATGTTGAGGAT
>JBMCEH010000004.1:0-33217 GCA_048620775.1 Candidatus Natronoplasma sp.
CCGCAGGCCGGACTTGAACCGGCGACATCCACGTCTTCAGCGTGGCACTCTCCCAGACTGAGTTACTGCGGCTTATCAATGAGTAAACTCTACTTGAATTTTAATCTTACGCTTCAAAATGGTTAAGTAGGATTTATCTAATAACCAAAAAGTGACATGATAGAAGATACGGGTGTGAAAGAAGTCGGCCCTGAAAACGTGATAGAATGCATCTATGATCTTTCCGAGTTGGATAAAGAAATACTTTCTCTCTTTTCAAGAGGCGAAGAACTCGGTTCCTCTGAGATAGCTGAGAGGATAAACAAAGACCAGAGTACAGCTTATAGATCTCTAGAAAAACTTTCAGAATGTGGTTTGATATACAAGGAGAAACAAAATATCAGAAATGGAGGATATTACTTCTTATATTCCAGACGTCCCTTGGATAAGATAAAAGAAGAAGCTAGAAAAACTGTCGATAGATGGCATGATGAAGTAGTTGAAGCTCTTCAGGATCTTGAAGAACTTTGAATCACCGTAGATCAAAATTTTTTTCTAGTCTCTCTTCAAATTCTTCTTCATCGAGTTTTCCTGTAACTTTTTCCTTCACCTCTCCATTCTCGATGAAAAGAATACTAGGTAATGATTGGATTTCAAATTTTAAGGGTATGTTTTTGTTTTCTTCCACGTTAACTTTACCAAATTTTACTTTTCCTTCAAATTTTTCTGCTAGATCTTCTATTATAGGATCCATGTAAATACAGGGTATACACCAGGTAGCCCAAAGATCAAGGACTACTTGTTCATTGTTTCCTACAAATTCTTCATAATTCTCTTCTGTTACGGTTTTGACGAAGTTTTTTTCATCGCTCAAATTACCACTTCATTGAATTGTTATTTATCAACTATTGGATTCAGGTATTTATTTTTTTACTTCAAAAACAAAAGATTAAAAATACTCCTTTTCTATAAGACCTTGAGAACATGTCTGAAGAAAAAGAACCAATGGTTTCGATCGATTTCATTTACTCCGATACCTGTCCAGATTGCCCACCAGCGAGGAAAGCAGTCGAAAGGGTCACGGAAGGCATGGATAATGTTGAGGTGACATATCATAGACCTAAAGATGTACCGGAAATGGTGGCAGAATATGATATAACTCACGTGCCGACGATAATAATCAATGGCGAAGTATCTTTCGTGGAGCAGGTTAACGATAAAGAATTGAAAGAGATCATAGAAGCGGAACTGTAAAATGAACAATCTGTTTTTTGAGCTGGTAGGTCCGGACTATTTACTCGCTAAAGGAGAGATATTGGCCGCTATAGAGGGTTTATCATATGATTCTGAGATCCTTCGATTTGATCAAGGTATACTATCAATTAGCACGGATTGTCCCGCTGATTGCTTAGCTGAAAGATTGGGACTAACTCATAGGATTTATCGAGAGATAAGTAAGTTCTCTGGAGAAGATATTTCTAAGCTTGAAGACGATATAGATTTGCCTTCTGGAAGTGCTGCGGTTAGAACAAGGCGGATCGAAAATTATAACGCCGATACCCGGACTATCAAAGAAGAACTCGGAAAGATCATCTGCAACAAAAATCCGATCGATCTTGATTCTCCTGATCATGAGGTCTTCGTTATAATATCTGAAAAAAATTATATCGGTGAGAAACTTTTTGAGATAAAAAAAGAGGATCTCCAATCTAGAGAAGTCAAGAACAGACCTTTTTCCTCTCCGATTTCGTTAAAACCGAGGTATACCCGGGCCCTCATAAATCTATCACGAGCTGGAAAGTCAGCCAAAATACACGATCCTTTTTGTGGAACTGGAGGCATACTTATAGAAGCCTATCTCATGGGTTTAGACGTTTCAGGAGGAGACAAAGACCCGAAAATGATAGAAGGATGTAAAAAGAATCTAAGTGAATTTGAAGTTGAAGCTTCTCTAGAAGCCGGAGATGTTAGAGAGACTATCCCGGATGGTATAGATCATATTGTCACAGACCCTCCCTATGGAAGAGCTTCTTCTACTTCTAAAGAAGACCTTTCGTCGATCTATAAAAGATTATTCAGGACCGCGCAAGAAAGGTTGAAAGAAGGAGGATATCTTTCGGCTATATTTCCTGGACAAAACTATCTAGCCATAGGAGAAGAACATCTTGAGCTGATAGAAACTTACAAGGTCAGAGTTCATCGTTCTCTCGATAGGCATTTCACAGTGTTCAAAAAAGTCTGACTTCCTGCTAATGGGCTTTTATGCCTGTTAATTCGAGTATTTTCTCTTCACCAGTATTTTCAGAACGGATGAATATTTCTGTCGTGATCACGGTGAGATCACCTTCTGGTTTGAAGTTTTCATCCTTCAGTAATGTTACTGTTATATTCACCCTTTCTGCATATCCTAGCTCAATTTTTTCATTATCAAATTCGTCTATATCTGTGCTATTGAAATCTACATCCCAATTATCATCGCTGATCTCTTTCAGCGAAATATTGAAGATATCATCTCGTCCTTTGTTGTATAGGGAAAATTCAAAATTCGTTTTATTTTCTTCTATTAGAGAAAAAGATCTATCAAGATCCACCTCGAAACCATATCCAATTTCTGCCACCAACGATTTTTCTTTCCTTTGTTCCACGGGCTCTTTCATTTCTACTGAAAATGTGATCCTATTATCTATAGAGGGGTCGGTCTCGTTCGTAGGCCGTACTTCCAGTCTATATCTTTGTTCCTCTCTTTTATTTAGTGTCAAGGAGTCGGGAAGTTCTTGCTGGTGAACTTGACTCCAATTATCTTCATCTTCAATCCATAGCTGAGTGTACCAATCTTCATTCGAGGAATAATCCACCTTGTATTCTATCCCCTCGGCAGTATCGACATTAAAAGCTTGATTCTCCACAGTAAGGGTATAATTGAAAGATTCACCCAGAATCAGTTCTTGCTCTGCATCTTCTTCTAATTCTATCCCAAAACTATAACTGAAGTTTTCCTGCTCTACTGGTATGGGATGAAAGCTTATGAACAATATTAGTATCGCGATTCCACCCACCACTACTCTTTTTTTATCGAGTTTAGAGATATCATTTAAAGGCGGTGGATGTTTTACTCCTCCAAGGAAAAGAATGAGGAACGCAAATACGATCCAACCGATATACTGCCATATGCCTACAATTATAAGGAAAGCAAATGCAACGTAACTCACATATTTCGCTTTTTCTCCAAACAACGAGCGAACTACGTGCCCCCCATCGAGCTGAGATGCAGGTAGTAGATTCAATCCAGTTACTAGAAATCCCACCCATCCGGCGAAGAGCGTAGGATGTATGATCTCTCCTCCCGTCCATGGTATCAATCTAGTCATTCCTCTGATGATCACAGGAAAATTCCATATCTGTCTGATACCGTCTACGGGAGGTGTAGCTGTTGGAGTCATCACGTCCCCAAGATAGAGTCCGATCAATGTCACGGGTATCGCGACAATAAAACCGGCTATGGGTCCAGCTATGCCGACATCGAGGAGAGATTTTTTATCAGGAATGGGCTCCCTGATACTGATAAATGCCCCGATAGTACCTAATGGCGGCGCCATCGGGAGAAAAAAGGGCAAAGAAGCCTTGATATTGTGATATCTAGCCATGAAGTAATGTCCCATCTCGTGGGTACCTAAAATAAATAGGAGAGGTAAAGTAAAATACAGCCCTCCATTCATCAGATTATGAAGTGATAACATTCCCTGACCTGCAGGGTCATAGTTCGACCACCACCATGCCCCGGCTATCAAGGTAGTTCCCAAAGTTAGAAAAAGCATCGCGATATTGACCTTTACACCCTTGAATGTTTTTTCCTCTTGTTTCTTCACCTTTATCATGTGTTCTCCGTGTTTCTCGACCAGATGAGGAATGTAATTCTGAGGCACAAATTCTTTTCTAAGATCATCGAATTTTTCTTCAAGGATTTCTTCCTTAGGTGCTTTGATGTATACTGAAACGACGTCGAATTCTATCTCGGTTTTATAGATCGGAAAATATTTACTGATTTGGTCTCTGATAAAATCTATTTCATTCCTGTAGTCCCCTGGTTGCTTTACCATTGTATTCAAATTAGAATGAGGTTATTAATAAGTATTGTGAAGAGATGATGAACCCTCCAATCAAAAGTCATCCAATTTTTTCTCTTTCCAGGATCCTCCTTCCCCTATATGAACCACTTCCCATCCCTCCTTCTCAAGTTCCTCAGCTATGAATCTGCGGTGACATCTCATGGGATTGCTCTCCAAGCATAGTATAACCGTTTTCTTTTCTTCTGCTAGAGCTTTCAAATCTTCGAATCCTTGCCGCCATTCATCTTCTTTCATGATATCTTGGTATTCTTTGTCTCTTAAACCCCCCAACCCGGCCAAATGATGATATTTAATACTAGCTTTGAATAGTTCTTCCTTCAAATTTTTTTTATTGAATTTG
Source organism: Candidatus Natronoplasma sp. (assembly GCA_048620775.1). Classification (GTDB taxonomy): domain Archaea; phylum Thermoplasmatota; class Thermoplasmata; order Halarchaeoplasmatales; family Halarchaeoplasmataceae; genus Natronoplasma. The sequence continues at coordinate 4,447 of JBMCEH010000004.1, forward strand.
CTTTTTTTCGAGCTAGGGTAAGACCTAACGTCTATGACCTGTTTCAAACTGTATTTTCCCAAAATATCTAGGAATTGTTCGAATTCCTTTCCTTCGTAGCCTATCGTATAAACTTTATTCACATTGCTTAATGAAATAGATAGCATAAAAAATTTTTCTTAAACTGTTCGGATTGGTCGGTTGACAAACGAAATTATTAAATAGCAAGTTTAGTATATCCTGTACACACAAAAGACATCTAAAAGATGTCGTATATACACAAGAATGGAGGAAAAAAGTGTCTGATAACGAAAGAATAAACGTTAGACTTCCGAAAAGTTTCCTTGATCGGATCGATTTTCTAGTTGAAATGGACGATTTTCCCTCCAGATCTGAAGCCATCAGGACTGCCGTTAGAGATATGCTTTATTATAGAGTTGATTTAGTGGCTGAAAAAGTTGAGAAGATGGCTGAACAAGAGCAGAAGATGGCAAAGGCTAAAGCTGTAAGAGAGGAATATCTTAAAAAGTAATGGGATGGATGCACTCGAACTGCTAGCCCCGGGCCCTCACGGGCTCATTTTTTCTTTTTTTAACTCTTCCTCTGAGAAGTCACCTTCCTATCCGCAAAGAAAGTGAGGATGGTTAGGGAATTTTATTCCTAAAAAACCGTCAGGTTTGGTGGGTGAGGATGTCACACACCCATCGCCAATCTAAGTGTGTTCCTAACGGCGGGGGAAGCTCCAAGCACTATTATAACAAACTTCAAAAGGTACCTTAAATCATCATCTTCTGAAAAATCTTTTTCCAAAAATACGTCTAACAAGTAGATCACTATCAAAACCAAAATAACGTTGATAATGAATATTATCGAGGGACCTGTATATTCGATCAAGAACCCAGGAAGGACATGTTTCTCAATATATCCATACGCGGTTATGCCTCTGTATGTTGAAGAGGCGTCGAAAAGATGGGCCCAACATATAAGAACATTCAAGGGACGGCTGAATATTCCAAAAGATTCACCTTGGGAACGGGTAAGCGATACCTGGTCCGTTATCCAGAAAAATCCTACGAAAAGGAAGGCCAGTATAATTCCCAAAATAGGTATTATGACTGTTTCCATAGGATTAGAGCCTTCCTTAAAGAGTATAAAGTAGACGTTGTAAGAGAGCGATATAGAAAGCAAGATGGTTCCGTAGCTGAAAAAAAGGTATTTTTCGTCTAAGTGGAGATATCTAATACCTATCAAAAAAGATAAGGATAAGGAGAGAAGTATTACTATGATAAAAGCAAGGAAGAAAGTTGTCATGTAGTTCCAGAGTAATAAATAAAAAAACGGTAAAGGTAAAATGACCAATAATCTCATGAACTGAGATCTACCTGGTTTCCATTCTATTCTAGATAGATGAGCGCCGACCAGCATCAGAAATATAGCCGAAAATCCAAGAATGAAATAGATCATCGGTGAGATCATCAGTTTGTCGAGAGGATCACTGAAGAGCCCAGCGTCTTCTAAACTTCTCAGCGAACCTCCTAGTATTACCCACGGTAAGAGAGCGTAAACGAATTTTTTGTTTATGTCGATGTCAAAATCTCTGATCAGTTCAAATATACCAAAAAATGAAATTACCAGTATTATCCCATAAACGCTCGTATTTACAAGGTTATAGCCCGCTGAGATACCATTTACCGATTCTCCTTCAGCATCTGCGACAACGGGCCCCCAAAAATATCTCCAAAGGAAAGAATCCCAGAATATATCTCTAGCAACTAACGAACCTATAATGAGTGTCAACAGAGGCACGAATACTATCAATAACCACACGATAGATTTCTTATCCTCATAAATCTCTGTTAATTTTTTTTTCATTCTACGGTCACACTCTTGGCGAGATTTCTCGGTTTGTCTATATCTCTATCCAACCTATACGCGGTATAGTAAGATATCAACTGGAGAACCACGTTCACCAATAGAGGTGAAAATAGCGGGGATACCTGAGGGATGAAATAAGCGTCATCGGCTAGTTTTTCCAGCTCTTTGTCCCGATCACCTACTACTATAACAGGACTGTCTCTTGCGGCGATTTCCCCTATATTTCCCAACATCTTCTCAAAGGTTTCATCTTTTACGGCGATAGCTATCACCGGAGTATTCTCGGTCAACAGAGCAAAAGGTCCATGTTTTAGTTCTCCAGCGGGATAACCAGCGGCGTGGATATATGCGATCTCCTTGAGCTTTAAAGCTCCTTCAAGTGCTACTGGATAATTTATATTTCTACCTACGAAAAAGATGTCGTCGGCTTTAGATAATCTTTCTGTGATTCCTCTAATTTTTTCTTTATCGTTGAGGATACTTTCAACTTTTCTAGGCAGTCTTCGCAGTTCATCCCTATAGTTATCCGCTTGGTCCTTGCTCAGTACGTTTCTTTCAATTCCCATCTCTATAGCAAGCAGATAAAGCATGATTACCTGAGTGGTGAATGTCTTTGTAGCGGCTACACCTATCTCGGGCCCTGCGTGAGTATATAAGACCTCATCTACTTCTCTAGTGATCGAACTGTCCAAAACATTCGTTATGGCCAATGTATCGTTTCCTCTGCGGTTTGCCTCTCTTGCCGCTGCGATGGTATCTAAAGTCTCTCCACTTTGACTCAACAAGATGGTCAACGGATAGCTGTCCGAAGGTGAAGAATGCCGGTATTCTGATGAGAATTCGAGAGTGCAGGGTATTTTAGCGACTCTCTCAAAAATATATTTTCCGACGAAGCCTGCATGGGCTGAGGTACCGCAGGCTATGAACTGAACCGCGTCTAAATTATATCGAGAAAAATCTAATTCGTCAAAATCTGTTAGCCTCCCCAGTATAGATTCATGTATAGCTTTGGGCTGTTCAAATATCTCTTTGAGCATGAAATGCTCATAGCCACCTTTTTCTGCATCTTCGGCATCCCATTCTATCTTTTTTGTCTTCCTTTCTATTAGTTCGTTATTTTTGTTCCAGATATCTATATTATCCGGTGTAATTCTAGCTATATCGCCGTCTCGGAGATATTTCACATTCTTAGTGTAATCAAGTAGGGCTGGAGCGTCGGAGGCGATGAAATTTTCATGGTCTCCTATCCCGAGAACCATGGGACTCTGTTTTCTAGTTACCAGGACTTCATTAGAATCCTTATGAAGTGCTAAAATCGCATAAGATCCGTTTATTTTAGTGACAGTTTTCTTAAAGGCTTCTAGAAAATCTCCATCATAATTCTCTTCCAAAAGATGGACTATGACCTCGCTGTCCGTTTCAGAATTGAATTCATGGCCTTTATTTATCAAATCCTCCTTAAAGGAATTGAAATTATCTATTATACCGTTATGAACGATAGCTATCTCTTTCGTGCAGTCCAAAAAGGGATGGGCATTATGATCGGATGGTTTACCGTGTGTAGCCCACCTAGTGTGCCCGATGCCAGAACTACCTGTAGGTATATCTTTTTTGGAGAGATCTTCTATTCTACCCTTTTTTTTCTGGAGATATATCTTGCCATCCTTTGATACTGCAACACCGGCGGAGTCATAACCACGGTAATCCAATCTTTTTAGACCATTCAATAAAACATCGCCTGTATTTTTTGGACCGATATAACCTACTATGCCGCACATGTCAATACCTCACATCACCTTAGATCCGGAGTCGATATTCTCCCGGATCGTTCTTCCTGATCTTATTTTGCATCCTTTACCTACTATTATTCCCGCCTCTACAGTAACCCCTGAACCGATTTTAGTATCTTCAGCGATCATAGCTCCGATATCTTGAACTTTGTGTAGGGTTCCGTCAGTTTCGATTTTTTTATCTTGAGAATAAGTGGAAAAATTGTTTTTTACCTTTACACCATCGCAGATCACTGAATTAACTATCGATGAGTTGCTACCAATAGCTACTCCATTCATAACCAAACTATTCTCTATCGAGGTGAATGGTCTTATCTTTGTATTATCACCGATGCTAGAACTTGAACTAATACATACATTGGGACCTATATCGCATCCCTCTCCTATTATCGCAGGTCCCTCTATGAAACTCCCTCCTCTTATCCGGGTGCCTCTCCCTATCTTGACGTCACCCTTTATCATAACGTTTTCTCCTATCAGTCCGTTGTATTTTTTGTTTATATCTTTCAAGGCTGCTCTGTTCACATCGAGAAGATCCCATGGATAAACCGCATCTATCCAGTCCCCACGGGTTTTGATGGCCTTTATCTCGTTTTTTTCACTTACTTTTTCTATAGCGGAAGGGATATCATAACGACCTTCTCCCATCACTTCTTCTATATGATCGAATATATTTGGTCGAAAAGAATAGATGCCGGTGGATATTAGATGACTGGGGCTTTTTTTTGGCTTTTCGATGAGCCTTTCTACGTATTTCCCACCTCTTTTCAATGTAACTACACCATATTTTGAAGGAGTTTCGCTTCTAGTGATAAGTATCGTATATTCTTCCATATTCTCCAAAAGATCGGAAACTGTATCCTTGGAAATCACGTTGTCTCCTGGAAACACAATGAATTCTTCGTCAATTTTGTTTTTGGTTTGATAGAGTGCATGAGCGGTCCCTCCAGTAGGGGGCTGATTTTTTTGGACTACGTACTCTATATCAGCTCCAAAATCGTCTCCATTCCCAAAATATGACATTATCTTTTGTCTCTTGTAACCGACGACCATAATTATATCTCTGATCCCATTTTTGACAATAGCGTTCACCACATATTCGAGGATAGGTTTGTTTGCCACAGGGATCATCACTTTCGGTTCAGTAGCTGTGAACGGACGTAATCTTGTGCCTTCCCCCGCAGCTAGGATTACTGCTTTCATGGTTGAGAATCAGGGTAGGTCAATTTAAGGATTTTGTTTATCGGAGGAAAAATCCACAATCTTTAACTATTTACTCTCAATTCTTGGAACGATAGCATGTTAAAAACACCGATTATAATAGTCAATTACAAAACTTACGGGCCCTCAGTAGGGGATAAAGCCGTAAAGACGACCTCGACTATAGAAGAAAACTGTAATGAAAATTGGGCTGTAGCGCCTCAAGCACCCGACGTTAGGATGGTCAGTGAAAAGGCAGACCTTCCTGTCCTTTCTCAACATGTAGATGCGGTAAAACCTGGAAGTAATACAGGTCATATGCTTTTAGAGACCATGGTGGATGCCGGTATTGAAGGAACTTTAATTAACCATTCTGAGAAGAGATTGAAACTTTCTGATATCGAATATATAGTAAAGCGTTGTAAAGAAAAAGAGATAGAAACGATCGTCTGCGCAAACAATCCAGATGTAGCCGCTGCTGCGGCAGCTTTGAATCCAGGATTCGTAGCCTATGAACCTCCTGAATTGATAGGTGGAGACGTTTCGGTATCTTCTGCCAAACCCGAGGTCGTTGAGGAAGCCGTTAAAAAAGTAAAAGACGTAGATCAGAGTGTAAACGTTCTCTGCGGAGCTGGAGTAAAAAACGGTGAAGACGTTAAAGCGGCTTTGAAATTGGGAACAGAAGGAGTTCTTCTAGCTTCAGGTTTAGTGAAGTCTGATGATAAAGAAAAAGTTATAAAAGATCTAGAAAGCGGTATAGTATAAGTTTTGATTCTGGAAATTCTCTATCCTGTAGAGCCCACCCATTTATCTAGGAGATTCTCACTATCTCGCGGGCCTCTAGCAAATATTATGTCTCCTGCTTTCAATTTTATTCCCTTATCTGGACCGTAGGCCCAACTGTTTCCTCTTCTGATGGCGATCACTTTCATCCCTATTTCTGTATTCATATCAGACTCTTCTAGGGTCTTACCGTCTAAAAACGAACCATTGTGTATCTGTTTCCTCACCATATGCTCGTCTGAGTCTTTCAAACTTTCTATGATCACAGGATGAAGTTCTATATCTCTTAGAACCACGTCTGCGATATCCAACGCTGCATCTGCAAATCTTTCTATGGAATCGGCTATCTTGAACAATATGTAACTCTTATCCGAATCTAGATATTCATCTTTCTCCAAAATCTCGGTGTAAACAGAATCTTGCAGATCGTTGACCTTTTGCTCAAGATTGAAAACTTCTTCAGCTATCTCCTTATTGTGATACAATAGAGATGAATAAGCTAGATCGAGCATGAGTTCAGAAGTATCCTTCATCTCAAGGATGCTCTCTTCAACTTCTTTCATTCTACCAACTCCTTCCATGATCTTTCTTTGTGAGCGATCGGCCACAGTTTTTCATATCCTTCTTCATGGGCTCTGACTATAAGCAGATCGTCTCCTTCAAGTTCAGTTTCGCCGTTTGGACCATGTATCCACTCGAAGTTATCTCTGATCGCTATCACTCTAACACCAGTTACAGATTCCAAGCGGAGTTCGCCCAAAGTTTTACCTACAAGATCCGAACCTTCCTCCATCTTGAGAGTGAAAACTTTTTCATCGGCATTTTTTAATAGATGTGGAAGCAGAGGTTTGAGATCCACGTCAGCCTCCAATAATCCGACCATATCTTCTGCAGCATCTGAGATCTGTTCTGCTGCAGAAGCCACCTGCAAAAGACCGCTGAGCTGCTCGGCAGCCTCCCTCGTTCTAGCTCCAAGCATAGATTTGAGCCTGATCTGATACATCATCTTGTCCATCTCAGACTCCAATTTGTGTACTTCCTCCGCAAGCTCTTCATTCTCGAATACCATAGCAGCGTAAGCTAAGTCCGCGATCAGTTCAGAATCATCTTTCATCTGAGTGAGCAGTTCCCTGACTGAAATATCTTCATAATCGAGCTCGGCATGATCTTCCTCCAATTCCTTATTTGTGGATTTTCCATTCATATTATCCCAAACCTATCACCAACTTAACCATTAAGGCCAAACTTATTATTCCGATGAAGTCACAGAGAGTAGTTTCTACAGGTATAACTATATTATCTGGATCTAACCCTTTATGATAAGACCATAAAGATACGACAGTTGTTATTAGAGTAATCGATAAGCTTGTAATAAATCCTGCGCCTATGATAACCGTGAAAATCTCTAAAGAAGTCACTCGAAAATCTATGAAATAATTTGCTATAGCCATGCAAAGACCGAATACGAAGAAAACGAAAAAACCCATAACAATCATGAGCCATACATTTTCTCTCAACTCTTCATCGGTAAGTGTGGGTTCTATTCTACCTGTATGGAAAGCAGAGCTGATCCGAGCGCCTAGAACCGCTCCGAGATTCCCTCCTACGCCGTTCAAGATAGGCACCAGAAATAACAGTACAGGATAGAATAAAATAGAATCTTCTATCGTTCCTAAAACGGAGCCACCCACCACGCCGATGGATCCCATCAGGGCTAATAATCCAGCACTTTCTTTGAAAATATTTCTCCAGTGATAGGTCAAAGTATCACCCATCCAAAGAGATTAGCGTAGCCGAACATTATAAGAAGGGTAAAGACATCTCCGGCAGTGGTCAATATAGGCCCACTTATATTATCAGGATCAATGTTGAGTTTCATGGAAAATGCCACGATGGAGAAAGTTAAAAAGATAAGAATAATCGCGGCGCTAGCTCCAGTGAATATAGATATCAGAAATATTGTCCCTAAGATCTTATAAGTTACTTCAAAAGGCATGAAAAAGCTAAGTATCCATAGAAATACGGGAAATAGTGCCGAAGTGAAAAAACTGAGTGCGAGAGAACCTTTTATATTCTCTTTGCCAACGTCTGAGGTCAAACCTTGATGAAGAAGACCGAGATGGAAAGCTGAACCCAACCTAGATCCCAAAGTTGTTGAGATATTTCCTCTCATGTCTATTACGGCTGGAACTATTATGATCAGACCGGGAATCATCTCCAAAACTCTCTCCATACTTGCCAGTACTGAGCCGGCTAGAGCACCGCCTAGGACTAGTAGAAATAATAACGGAAGAGTCTCTTTGATCACCTTAATTTTATCCATAGTTTGGTTCTAGAAACCAAAAAGGATATAAAGAATTTCTCCCTTTATTTCGATACTGGGCTTTTCTAAAGCGATTATAAAGCATCAAAATTGCTTTTTGCTATTCTAGTATTTCAATATAGAAAATGATGAAATCGTCAACCTTTCCTACTTTACCAGTAGTGCCTCTTCAGGACACACTTCAGAACAGCAATAACATCTTATACATTTGAGCCAGCTTATTTTGGGTCCATATCCTCTCTCTTTTATCGCACCAACAGGACATATCTCTTCACATTCCCAGCATTGGGTACAGCTATCTTTGTTCAATGTAGGCCGATCTAGATAAAGGTTCGAGAAGAAATCTGATAGATAATCAGGAACCCACCAAGGCGTAGACCCACCAGAGGGGTATTCGAATTCCTTCTCGAATGAATTTGGTTGTCTTTTGATGTACTCTATTTCCTCTTTATCGTAATCGGCTTCGTATAAAGTAGGTACTTTATTATCCGGTATACCTACAACTTTACAGGCTGCATGGTCACATATAACTGGATCTTTTGAAGCGATCACACACTCCGTTTTGATAGGATCTCCAGAAGAGGGTCCGTCACCTTCCATCGCCCAGATACCGTCCATCAGAGAGAGCCTAGGACTCACTGCGTCGCTTATGTCTAGTAGAAGCTTTCCAAAATCGTTCAATTTCTTGAACTGGCCGTGGTATGCTGCTTTGTTTAAACCATGTATCAAGCCGTAAGAATTCTTTACCGCACCTGTAAAAACCGTAAGAGAATGAGTCTTCAATTTAGGAAGATTTATTATTCCGTCCACTTCTTGACTCAACTCTAAAAATTCGAAGGATTTTTTGATCCTACCATCATAAGATATCTTCTCACTTTCAGTATTGTAATTCAACTTCGCACTGGTCTCTTCTTCTAGTTTTAGATACTCTGATTTTTCATAGAGTTTTTTCAGCTTCCCTTCAGACATTCGTCCTCCAGGACTGTCTCCCACGATTATCTCTATGTCCTTTTTTTCTAGGACCTCTATTACAGCTCTGACAAAGTTTGGGTGGGTGATCACATTTTTACTAGGTTCGCTTGCTTGAAGGAGATTCGGTTTTACCAATATTGTTTCTCCATCTTTCACGAAAGTATCTAGTCCACCAAGGGAAGCAAAAGCTTCTTCTATTACCTCTTTGACGCTGCTGTAATCACTACATCTATCGATGAAAACTTCCATACCCCTTCCAAAATGTTTATATTATAAGTATTTGTAGGTTAGTCTTGCAATGTGTCTCGCTGTTCCTGGACTTATAGCGGATATCGATGGAGACCAAGCCGAAGTAAATTTTGGCGGAGTCACTCGAGAAGCTAACATTTCGTTAGTAGATGTAGAGATTGGAGACTACGTTATAGTTCACGCTGGCTACGCGATAGAGAGACTCGAAGAAGAGGAAGCAAAAAAAAGTTTAGAGGCGTGGGACGAGGTATTAAAAGCGCAAAAACGGGCAGAGAGCCATTGAGATACTAATTATAGTAAATTTTGCTTTCTAATCTGAATTTTTTATTTATCAAAATAGAAAAATAAGGGTTTTTTATTTTGTACTTTTCTGAGATCACTATCGAGTTCACTTACATCCCTGGTGGCATTCCGCCGCCCATTCCTCCGGGCATTCCACCGCCGGGTCCACCGGCTGGCGGTCCGCCGCCTTCATCTCCGCCTCCACCTTTAGAGGCGATGACATCATCTATTCTCAAGATCATATTGGCGGCTTCTGTAGCTGATTTGATCGCTTGGTTTTTGACCCTGTAAGGCTCGATTATACCTTTCTCGACCATGTCTTCTGGTTCTTCGCCGTCTTCAACGTTAACACCATGTGTCTCTTTTCCTTCTTTCTCATGTGCAGTATTTAAATTCATCAAGACATCTATACCGTCGAGCCCAGCGTTCTCGCTGATCGTTCTTGGGATCACCGTCAGCGACTCTGCAAACTCTTCAAATGCTATCTGTTCTCTGCCTTCAACGCTTCCAGCCATATCTGAAAGCCTATTAGAGAGTTCTATCTCTGTCGCTCCTCCGCCTGGGAGGACCGCACCATCTTCTATAGCTACTGAGACTACCTTTATAGCGTCTTCAATCGCTCGCTCTAGTTCATCCACAACGTGCTCTGTGCCTCCTCTCAGAAGTAAAGAGACCGCTTTAGCTTCTTTTGTTCCTTCGATGAAAGTCATCTGAGAACCAGAGATCAATTTTTCATGGACTCTCTTAGCAGTTCCTAGATCTTCAGAAGATAGATCTTTCAGGTTACTGACTATGCTTCCTCCTGTAGCTCTAGCTAACTTCTTCATGTCAGATTTCTTGACTCTTCTGATCGCGAAGATACCTTCTCTTGCCAGATAATGCTGAGCGAGATCGTCTATTCCTTTTTGACAGAGCAATACATTAGCTCCGGCGCTCTTGATCATCTCGACCATCTCTTTCAAACTCTCTTCTTCTTTGTTCACGAATTTTTCTAATTGATCGGGATCAGTGATCTCTATAGATGCGTCTATTTCCGTCTCCTGAACTTCCAATGCTGTATTGAGAAGGGCGATCTTTGCATCTTCTATGTCTTTAGGCATGTTGTCATGGAGTCTTTCTTTGTCTAAGATCATTCCCTCTATAAGTTCGGTATTGTCAACGCTCGCTCCAGCCTTTTTCTCTATCTTTATATTGTCTATATCTGCAACGTATCCACTATCTGTTTCTTCTGTGATATGTCGAACTGCGTCGACTGTTATGTCAGCTAATTTTTCCTTGTTTATCTCAACATTTTTACCGGTCATCGCCGTGGAGGCGATATTTCTCAAGTTTTCTTCATCTTCTAGGTCTATCTCAAGTTTCAAATCATCAAGTATTTCTGAGGCTTTTTGAGAAGCGATCCTATAACCGTTAGCTATTATCGAAGGATGAAGCTGATCTATCCTCTCTTCCGCCGTTTTCAACAATTCACCTGCTAGAACTACGGCTGAAGTCGTTCCGTCACCGCACTCTTCTTCTTGTGTGTCCGCTACTTCAACTAACATCTTAGCAGCGGGATGCTCGATATCTATCTCGTTCAAAATAGAAACTCCGTCATTGGTGATTACTACGTCGCCTAGATTGTCGACCAACATCTTGTCCATACCTTTAGGACCCAATGTGCTTCTTACCGCGTCCGCTAATGCCTTAGCGGCCTGAATATTGTTCTTCTGTGCGTCCTTACCGCTCTCTCTTTCCGTATCCTCTTTCATCACAAATATAGGTTGCTGACCTGACATCATGTGTTACACCTCTTCTATTTGCTCATGAAAAAGAGGTTCTATATATAATTTTTCATTCGGAAATGACCATTGACCATCCTTGTCGTTAAGAAAAAAAAATTAAAAAAAGTATTTTTTAGAATCGTGATTTGAGAACCACTATACCATCTTCAGTAGTTATACTGATAGGCTGTTTTCCTGTAGTATGATCGGTGCCTCGCATCTTCAAAACTTCTAGATACTTTCTTCTAGAACCTTCTTCCTCGAGCATGCTAAGCAATATTACGCTATCAACAGCGTAAGTGACTTCCTGGGGATAAGGTTCTCCAGGTGCTACCTCTCCGGTGAGTAGTGATACGGCCTGCCAGTTCTTCAAAAGATTGATCAGCTCGAAAAGGAAAGATCTGTATTCGTGCTCAAAATATGGCGCTACTACCGTTATAGGGTCTATCACTATCCGCTGAGGCATGACTTCCGCTATTTTATCGTCTATGAAATCTAAAATTTCCTCGTATCCTTCATTCTGTACAAGCAGCCCTATATCTTGGTATTTTATCTCATTGCCGAAGAAATCTTTCTCTATAAAATCGAACTGGTTCGCATATCTAAGCATCCATTGAGTTGGTTCTGAGAGAGTGGTAAAAAATAGACCCTGTTCACCCTGTCTAGCACCATCGGTGAGAAATTTCAAACCGAAAGTTGTTTTTCCTGTACCTGCTCCTCCGGCAACTAGAGAAACCGAGGGGAATGGAAAGCCCCCATCTACCATCTCATCTAGTCCGTTTATTCCAGTCGAGAGTCTTTCGAATTTAGCCATTTTCATATATCCTCCTTGAGTTTTTTCACGTCTATTACGTTTTTTACATGCTTTCTAACGACCTTATCTAAATCTTTATTGGTATCCGAATCCATTAATAGACAACCGATTAAATCATCATAAGAAAAAATGAGTTCTTTGAATGAACTTACGAACTCTTCGATCTTTTCAATATTGTTATAATTCAATATCGGCCCTAGGTTATCTATAAGCACGAAATCCACATCCCCAAGCGTTCCGAATCTATCACTTTTCCTCTCCTTTCTTTTGAGAACCTCGGTCAGCTTCTCGATTTGAAAAATATTATCCACAAGATCAACGTTTTCTCTGTCAACTTTTTTTCCTCCCGATAAGTGACTAACTGTATCTATGTACCATATATTTTCTTGGTTTATATCATGATTATTTAAAAGATAAGCCATATTTTGATGTGGTCGATCTAAACTCATGAAGTAGCCTTTTTTATCTTCTAAGTCCAAAAGGCCTTTGAGAAGAAAAAAATTCGTTTTTGCTATCTGAGTCGTTGGAATATCTAAAAGGACGATATCTGGATTATCGATTTTTTTCAGTTCTTTCATTAAGTCTTTCACAAGTTTTGAATCTTTCTCGTCCATCTAGCTTTCCCACAGTAAAAGTTCACCAAGGCGTATATATAATTTACTAAAATTTAAGAAATTATCAGAAGAGGACTCAATATATGAGAGATAGAAAAATGTAAATATTCAATGTGATAACATAGTTGTAGGTAGTATGAAAAATTTGGATGATATGTTTTGGCCAGACAACGTGGCTGTGATTGGTGCCTCGAACAAAGAAGGTAAGGTTGGCAACGCGATCATGAGATCGCTGAAAAGAAGGTTTGAAGGAGGTATATTTCCTGTAAATATTAATGAAGATAAAATACTAGGTTTTGAAGCTTATCACTCTGTGACAGATATAGAAGATCAGGTCGACCTTGCTTTGATATCTTTACCTGCAAAGGTCGTACCAACCGTCCTAAAAGAATGTGGTAAATCTAATATAAAAAACGTCATAGTCGTCAGTGCGGGGTTCAGTGAAGCGGGAAGGGAGGATCTTGAAAAAAATATCAAAGACGTTGTAGATGAATATGATATGAACTTGATAGGACCTAATTGTTTGGGCGTCTATAATCCTTGGATCGAACTAGATACGATATTCAATCCCCCGGAAAGACAAGCTCGTCCAGAACCGGGTCCTGTAGCTTTCCTTTCTCAAAGCGGGGCTTTCGGAGCGGCAGTATTGGACTGGTTCTCTGAATCTAATATAGGTTTAAGCAAGTTCATCAGTTATGGGAACAGAGCTGATATTGACGAGGCTGACTTGATAGATTACATCTCAGAAGACGAAAAAACCGACTATATCATCTTTTATATCGAAGGTGTAAAAAATGGAAGGAAATTTTTTGAGGCCGCAAAAAATAGCAAAAAACCGATATTCGCTATCAAGTCGGGCCGGACCGAAAAAGGTTCATCCGCCGCTTCATCTCACACAGCTTCACTAGCTGGAAAGGACGGTGTTTACGAGGGCGCCTTCAAACAGTCAGATGTTATCAGGATGAAGACCTTAAGAGAGATGTTTAACGTGGCAAAAGCTCTGTCTTTTCAACCGTTGCCTAAAGGAAAAAACGTGGGGATAGTAACCAACGGTGGAGGCGCGGGAGTCATGGCTACAGATTCCCTTATAGAGAGGGGTTTAAAACTAGCTACCTTTTCCGATCAGACAAAAAATAAATTTAAAGCTGCAGTGGAGGAAGAGCTCATACCGGATCACGCTACACTTACAAATCCAGTAGATATCGTGGGCGATGCACCATCTGAAAGGTACAAGAGAGCTATGGAGATAACTCTAGAGGAGGATAATGTGGATATTCTCATCGTAGTCTGTTTGTTCCAATCCCCTGCACTAGATGATGGGATCGTTGAAAAGCTAGATATGATGCAGGAAAAGGAGAAACCGATAATAACCATCGCCTCCGGCGGCGAATTCACCCATGAGATGGCAGATAAGATCGAGAAGAAGGGTTTGCCTGTTTATCAGACTCCAGAAGATGCTGTCCAAGCCGTCAATGGATTATGTAAAAGCGTAGAACGGATGCGATAGAAGGATAGTCATCGAAAATCTTTTTTCCATCCGTCTTTATAGTAAAGAATGATATGATACGAAAACACTGTTTCTTCAGCGGAAAGGTTCAAGGAGTCTTCTTCAGAGCGAATACTAGAGATAAAGCTCAAGAAAAAGGTGTGAGGGGATGGGTCAAGAATCTCAAGGACGGACGTGTTGAGGCTGTTTTTGAAGGTCCAGAGAAAAAAGTAGCTGACGTGATAGAGTTCTGTAAGAAAAACCAGCCTCACGCCAGAGTGGACGATGTCGAGATCGAGGAAGAAGAACCTATTGGTGAATTCGATTCTTTCCGGATCAAACGCTGATCTTTAGAGATTGTATGATAATCTAAGTATTTAAGAAGGATTGCTCCCTTCCTCGATAAGACTCCTTACTTTCCTGATCTGCATAGTGTTGGTTATACCTGTTACTGGGGCGGGTACGCCTGCCGTTATCAAGAGTTTATCATCTTTATCAACCATGCCTTTATTGAAAAGTTTTTTAGCTGTACCATACACCATCTCATCTACATGTGATGGAAATTCAGTATAAAATGCCCTGACTCCCCAAACCAGACTCAACCTTCGCTGGACGGATTTTTTGTCCGTGAAAGCGATTATATCCACATCAGGTCTAAACCTTGCTATCTTGTGAGCAGTGTAGCCTGAAGACGTATGAGCCACAATATACTTGGCATTGATCTCTCGAGCAGCCTGAGTTACGTTCTTTGCTATTATATCTGCTATCCCCATACTCTTTCTATCGGTAGTGAAATATTTTCTTCCTTTAACGTAGTCTTCCATCTTCTTCAAGATCTCAGACATGAATCTTACCGACTTTACAGGATATTTACCGATGGCGGTCTCTTCAGAAAGCATCACCGCCGCAGAACCGTCGATCACTGCATTTGCAACATCAGATACCTCTGCCCTGGTAGCTCGCGGGCTTTCCGTCATGGATTTAAGCATCTGGGTGGCAGTTATAACAGGTTTTTCTTTGATATTTGCCTTTTCTATGATCTGCTTCTGTAATACCGGAACGTCGGAGGCTGGTATCTCAACCCCTAAGTCGCCTCTCGCTATCATCACACCGTCTGCGGCTTGAATGATCTCGTCGATGTTTTGCACGGCTTTGAGATGTTCTATCTTTGCTATTATGTTCATCTCGTGTTTTTTCTTTTTAATCACTTTTTTTATCTTTTCGATCTCTTCAGCGGATTTTACGAACGAAGCAGAAACGAAATCGAAACCTTCATCCACACTGAATTCGATATCTCTTATGTCCTTTTCCGTAGGTGCTTTCAATCCCATGTCCTTTCCTGGTACGTTGACTGACTTTCTTGAGAGTACCTTACCTCCATATATCACCTCACACTCTATCTCGTCTTTGACCTCTAAAACCTCTAATTCGATCTGCCCGTCGTCGATCAAGATGGTGTCCCCTTTCATCAAAAAATCCTCTATCGTAGGATGATCTACTGGAAGTACTTCTTCGTCTCCTTTGACGTCTTGGGTTACTATACTTACTCTTTCGCCCTGATGCAGTTCAGTACCTTCTTTGATCTCATTCAACCGGATCTCTGGCCCCTGCGTATCCATCATCACACCTATTTCATTAGAAATGTTTCTAATATGAGCAAGTGTTTCAGAATGCTCCTCGTGAGTTCCGTGAGAAAAATTCTGTCTCGCGACGTCTATTCCAGCTGATATGAGTCTTTCTAAATCTTTTTCTTTATCCGAGGCCGGACCTATGGTTGCAACGATCTTGGTTTTCCTCATAAAAATTCACACTCGCACGCTTTTTCTTGGGTAAGAGATATAGACTATTTATTATTTTCAATTCATCATTCGTCTAGAAGATTTAAAAAGGCACAAATGATAAATACAGAATTTTTCATCTAGCTAGCAAGAGCGATCAACATGTTAGACGAAAAGAAAGTTAGAGATAAATTGAAAGATTATGATTTCGACGATATAAAAATTGGTGCTATAGCATCACATTCAGCACTCGATATATGTGACGGTGCGGCCGATGAAAACTTTCCAACATTGGCTGTTTGTCAAAAAGGTCGGGAAAATACCTATGATAGGTATTTTCGAAGGTATGAGGATAGAATCGGCGAAAGAAAGAGGGGAGTAGTAAATGAGACCTGGATATTGGACAGATTCGGTGACGTGATAGATGAGGAGAACCAAGAGAGGCTAATCGAGGAAAACGTGCTTTTTGTACCTAATAGGTCCTTTACCGCATATGCATCATTGGACAGGATAGAGAACGAATTCGAGGTCCCTATGGTTGGTAGTCGAAATCTATTGCGTTCCGAAGAGAGAGAGGAAGAAAAAGATTACTATTGGCTATTGGAAAAGGCAGGTCTTCCATTCCCCAAAAAATATGAGAATCCAGAAGATATAGATAAGCTCGTTATGGTTAAACTCCCTCACAAAGAGAAAAGATTAGAGAGGGGTTTCTTTACTGCAGCATCCTACGAGGAGTACGAGGAAAAATCTGATCAACTGCTTGAAAACGACGTGATCACTGAAAAAGACCTGAAAGATGCAAGGATCGAGGAATACATCATAGGTCCTGTATTCAATTTCGACATGTTCTACAGCCCTATAACTGAGAATGGACCAAAGATAGAACTCTTGGGGATAGACTGGCGGTTCGAGACCAGCTTAGACGGCCATGTTAGACTTCCGGCTCCACAGCAGATGACTCTTACCAGAGAGCAGAAAGTCCCGGAATATACTGTGATCGGACATAACAGCGCTACTTTAAGAGAATCCCAGATAGAGAAGGTATTTGAGATGGCGGAAACATATGTTGAAGCAACCAAAAAACACTATGATCCAGGCATCATAGGACCTTTCTGTTTGCAGACCTGTGTTGACAAAGATCTGAATTTTTACATATATGACGTCGCACCGAGGGTTGGCGGAGGCACAAATGTTCACATGAACGTCGGACACCCGTACGGAAACACGCTTTGGGGAAAAAGGATGTCTACAGGACGAAGATTGGCTTTAGAGGTTAAAAGAGCGATAGAGAGAGGCGAATTAGAGAAACTGGTCACCTGATGGTTCACTCAAAATTTTTCTCTGAAAAGATTTATTTGCCAGTAAAAAACATTATATATAAACAAACAATTGATTAAATAAAATAGGAGGATCAATAATATGGGTATCTTAGATTCTATTACTTCATTATGGGATAAGGAAAAAAGGGCCTTAAATAAATCTCGTAAATTACTAACGAAGGCTGAAGATAGCTATCAGGAGGGTGCTTTAGAAAAGGCTAAAGAGCAGTGTGACAAGGCTTGGGATTATATTAACAAAAAAGAAAAGATCCTGCGAAGTAGCAAGGAAGAACTTTCAAAAATCTACGATACGCTTGGATGGCTCTATTACAACTTGGGTTTTGAGCTTGAGGGATTGAAGGCTGAAGAGAGATCACTAAATTTCGATCAATATAACGTCGAAGCCCTTAATCATAAAGCTCTGTTACTTGCTGAGCAGGGGAGACAGGACGAGGCTTTGAGATTCCTAGAGAATGCGATAGAAGTGGATCCTGAAGATAAATTGACCTATGGTAACAAAGGGGATATCTTGTTAGATATGGGGAGAGAAGAGGAAGCGGTCAGAGCATATAAAACGGGATTAGAGATAGATCCTGACGATTTGTCTTTTTATGATAATATTTTGGATATAAATCCGAAGGATGCAGAGATATTGACAGAAAAAGCCATGGCTCTGAAGAGAGAGGGTAATTTAAGCTCTGCTATTGAGACCTTGAATCAGGCATTAGATTTAAATCCGGACGATGAAAAGATATGGTTCAAAAAGGGTTTGGTTTTGAAAGAGGAAGATAAACTCAATGATGCTGTGGTTTGTTTCGATAATGGTATAGATATAAATCCAGCTAAAAAAGAACTTTGGATGGAAAAAGGAAAGACACTCCACCAACTGGAGAGGCACGAAGAGGCCCTGGAGGCGATCGATAAGGCTTTGGAGTTGGATCCAGAGGACAAGGAATTGTGGAACGAAAAAGGGACAATCCTTTTCGCAATGGAGAATTTTGAAGAGGCCGTGGGTGCCTTCGAGGAAGGAATAAATCTCGATATGGGTGATCATAGATTATTGAATAATAAGAAAGAAGCTCTCAAAGAGCTAGAACGCTATGAGGAGCTGGTAAAGGTATGTGACCGTATCTTGGAAAGCAACCCAGAGGATGCAAGCGCCCTATATGATAAAGGCGTAGCTCTTCAAAAGTTAGGTGAAGATGAAAAAGCTATTGAGGCCTTTGAACAAGCGCTATCTTTTAACCCCCGGGATGTAAGAGCCCTAGAACATGAAAAGGAGATATACAAAGAGAAAGAAGAGTGGAGCGATGTGATACGCGTTGCTGAAAGGATGACTGAGATCGATGAAGAAAATATCCTGGCATGGAATGATATGGGTAAAGCGTATTTAGAGATGGACGAGCCCTCTAGTGCTCTAAAAAGGTTTGAAAGGTCCTTGAGTTTAAAAGAGGATGATCCCGAGGCATTAAGAGGTAAAAAGAAAGCACTGATGGCGTTGGGTAGATATGATGAAGTCATAATGATATGTGATAGGATATTGAATTTAGACTCTGATGACGCTAAGGCTTATTTTGACAGGGCTAAAGCCTACCGGAAGAAAGGAGAACATGAAAAGGCCATAGAAGATTCCAAAAAGGGGCTCTCGATAGACGAATCGAGGCCGGAGGAATGGAATTTTAAAGGTCTTTCTGAGTATAAAAAAGGAAGATATGATGAGGCCGTTAAAAGTTTTGAAAGAGCCCACAAATTAGACTCTAACGATAAAAGATATTGGAATAATAAAGGGCACGCATTGAACAAATTGGAGAGGTATGATGAGGCTATCGATGTTTATGATAAGGCTTTAGAACTAGACCTAAAGGACCACAAGATATGGTACAGTAAAGGGTTGGCTCAAGAGGGTATAGATAGATACGAAGAGGCTGTTAGGTCATATGAAAAGGCATTAGATATCGAAGACGAAGACAGGAATGTTTGGTACAGCAAGGGGACGGCTCTAGAATGGCTTGAGAGATTTGAGGAGGCGGTAGAGGCCTTTGATAAGTCTTTAGAACTGGATCCGAGCAATAGATTTGCACATATCCGGAAGGGCATCTGCTTAGCAGAAGTCGGGAATCATGCTGAAGCGGTGAAATCCTTTGATAGAGCGCTGGATATGAAAGAATACGACCTCAAAGTATTAGAACACAAAAAGACCTCGTTGAAAGAACTCGGCCGATGGAGTGAGATTCAAAACACCGCTGAAAAAATACTAGAGATGAATTCCCAGAATGTAGATGCATGGAGAGATAAGGCCGAGGCTTTGAAAAACCTCGGTGAAGCTGAGTCCGCTCTCGAAGCGATGGAAAGAGTACTGAACTTGGAGGAAACCCTTGGAGATCTCAGAAAGACAAAAGAGATATTGAAGGAGCTAGACAGATGGGAAGAAGTGGTGGAATACTGCGGTAAGATATTGGAAAGAGATGAAAATGACTTTAAGACTTGGAAAGATAAAGCCAAAGCTCACAAATTCATGAAGGAAAGGGAAAAGAGTATAGATGCCTTCGATAAAGCCTTGGAACTTGATCCTAAAGACAAGACTTCTTGGATGCAGAAAGGCATGATCCAAGAACATCTTGAAAGATACGAGAATGCTTTGAGGTCCTATAATAAAGCCCATGAACTTGACGAAAATGATGTCCATCCCGTTATCAGGAAGGCAGAAGCTCTGAAAAAGATGGAACGGTACGACGAAGCTATAGAGTGGTATGACAGGGCCCTAGAACTTGAGCCAGGAAATCCAGAATATCTCAATCTCAAAGGAGAAAGTCTCATCAAATCTGAAAAATACGAAGAGGCACGCGAGATCTTTGAAAAGTCGCTGGAAATCGATGATCAAAACGGAGAAACTTGGAGATGTAAGGGAGAATTAGCTTTTGAGATGGGTAGATACGAGGAAGCGATCAATTCATTGGATACCGCGATCAAACTCGGTATTGGAGACAAATCCACTTGGAGGGTTTTGGCGGAATGCTACGACCTCGTCGGTAGGAAGGAAGATTCAGTAGAAGCCTATGAAGAAGCACTTGAAAAGGATCCGGAGGATGCAAATCTTTGGTTCAAAAAGGGACAGGTCGAGTTAGAAGCTGCCGATATACCGACTCGAGAGGCCGTAGAAAGCTTTAAGCGAGCTACGGAAAAAGAGGAAGAGTATCAGGAATCTTGGTTTGAATTGGGAAGTTCTTATGAGGAGATCGGTGACCTTAAAGAGGCCTTATCTGCATACGATAAAGCAATCGGATTGGATCCAGAAGATAAATATGCGTGGAATAATAAAGGAAGAGTTCTGTTAGAAATGGGTAAATTGGAAAAGTCAAAAAGAGCTTTCGAAAGAGCGGTCAAGATCGATTCAGAATTTCAATCTGCTAATGATGGACTCGAAGTGGCTAAAGACCGAGAGAAATCGAAGAAACTTGAGAAATATGCGAGAGATATTTTAGAATACGAATGCAGGAGAGGTAAACCAGTGACCAAAGAAGAGGCTTTCCAGAAATGTGATGTACCCTATAATCACATCGACGACGTATTTAAATACATCACATTGAAAGAAGGCATGGATTTAAGTTCTTTGTCTAGTGAAAAGAAAAATAAGTTAGAGGAAGCTACTAAGGCTATAATTTCTAAACTTGCGGAGGAAAAGAGAGATAAGCTGGTCAAAGAAGGCATTAAATTGTGCGACATCGTTACCAATTTCCAGGATAAAAAAATTAGACAGTGCAAGGAAGTGCTTGAATACATCAGAGCTGTAGACGAGATGCATATTAAAATCGATGAAATCGATGAGAGTACTGAGAGGCTCCTCAAACACAAAGCTCTAGATCTGTCTCCTGAAAACAGAGACTTTTTGAGCCTCATCAGAAATTTAGATGTAGGTATCTTCCAGGCTAAAAAAGTCCAAGCGGCTTTAAAGAAATTTGAAGGATCTGACTATCAGGCTCCTAGTACTAAAATATCTAGCCTCACTAGTGGGGAGATAGAAAGAGAAAAAAAGAGGGCGGAAAGTGAAGATATCTCTTCCGGGGAAAAAACAGATGAAGCCCCATCGGTAGAAGAAAAAGACCGAAAGGAAAACGCGGATAAACAAAAAGAGACTACTCAATATCAGGACTGTCATTTCTGTGGAAAAAGGACAGATTACAAGCATGAGTGTGGAGACCTTCCACTATGCTCGAGATGTAGAGATGAGCATGCCGGTGAGGAGTGTCCCGAATGCGGTGAAGTTATAGGCAGTCCGGAACCGTTGGAAGACGAAGACATGCTTCTTTGAGAACTGGTCGGATAACATAACTCCTTGTAAATTTTAAAACCGCTTAAAAAGATTTAAGATGGATCGATTGGTAGGTCATGATAATGAAAAAAAATAAAAATTTTAAAGGAGTATTTCCTGCGGTCATCACTACCTTTGACGGAGATGAAAAAGTAGACGAACATCGGACAGGCGATTTTATAGATCATTTAGTAGAACGTGGCGTCCATGGTATCTACCTTCTCGGTACCAATGGCGAGGCTCCACTCTTGACTTTTAAAGAGAAGAAAAAGATCATAGATGTCGCGATGAGAAGAGTGGAGGGGAGAGTTCCCGTTATCGCTGGAACCATGTGCAACAGCACCAAAAAAACCATCAAATTGAGCAAATATGCTGAGGAGAAGGGAGCAGATGCGGTTCATGTGATAGTTCCTTATTACTACCCGGTGAAAGAGTTTGCTCTTAAAAAGCATATCGATCAGATCTCTGATGAAATCGACATACCCATATTCCTTTATTCGATCCCTCAGTTCACAGGAAACGAATTGAAGGGTTCTACCCTCATAGAACTTACTAAGAACAGAGACCTGATCGGATTGAAAGACAGTTCAGGCGATATAGAGTTGTTTTATAGAACATTAGTAGAGGTCGAAAAAAGGCGAGAAGATTTTGTCTTTTTTGGAGGCAATGATTCCCTTATATTTTCCTATCTCATGTTAGGTGGAGATGGTGTCGTGACAGCGGTAGGAAATGCATTTCCAAGGCTTGTAGTCGATATCTATGAAAAATACAAAAGAGGAGATATAGAGGCTGTGAAAGAAAAACAAAGAAAAGTTTTAGAGATAAAAAATATTTTTGAAAGTTATCCGCTGATGTCTGCAGTGAAGGGAACCCTGAAAGTCAAGGGCTACGATTATGGAGATCTAAGAGAACCGCTGCATTCCTTAGATAGAAGGGAATTGAACGATTTAGAAGAAGAACTTAAAAAGATAGATGCTATATAAATAGAAGTTAAGAGGTGAGTACGAGATGGATCATGATCGTTTGGATGGGAAAATTGCTATCGTGACCGGAGCGAGTTCTGGAATAGGAAGAGCTGTCTGTAAAAGATTGGCTGAAGAGAATATAGATCTATGTTTGATCGCTAGAAGAGAGGAAAAGCTAAAGAAGCTCTCCGATATTTTGGAAGATAAACATCATATCGAAACTTTGTTTTTACCTACTGATGTTAGAGATGAAAAACAAGTGAAAAAAGCTGTTGACAAAACAGTAGATATATTTGGCAGGTTGGATATATTGATAAATAATGCGGGGATAATCAGGTACGGGAAGATAGAGGACTTTTCTACTGAGGATTACAGAGATGTGATGAAAACTAACTGTGACGGTGTTTTTTTCTTCACTAGAGAGGCGATACCACATGTTAGAGATTCTAAAGGAAACCTGGTTTTCATAGGAAGTTTCGATGCTAATCATCCCCGTTCCTTCAATCCTATCTACGCGGCTTCAAAGTGGTGGACAAAGGGATTCGCCCACAGCATAGAAAGTATCGTAGGAGAATCAGGAGTTGCAGTTACATTGATAAATCCCTCTGAGGTCAGAACGGACATAAAAGACAAAAGAGGAAAAAAGTATAAAGAGAAGTTCGATGAAGGGGAAGTTATGAATCCTGAAGAGGTTGCGAAAGCCGTGCTCTTTGCGATCAGTCAGGAAGGCAGCACTACTGTTAGCGAGATGGATATTTTTAGGAGAGATAAGATGAGTGATTTCTTCTAATCCTCAGAGAGTGTTTTTTCTTTCAACTCTTTTTCTATCTCTTCATCAGAAAGGGGCATGACTGATTCTTCTATAGATATACCTTCCGCTCCGTCGAAATCTCCACCGTACTCAAGTTTTCCCCCCGCTTTTGCTCCTTTCATCATCTTGACATTCCCAACGGCTATGACGTCTGAGACCACCACATTTTTACCTAGAACGACGTCCCCAAAAGATTCGATGTTTTTCGCCGTACTTTTTTCACCCATATTTATTTTTGGTCCCCTCAATTTACCCTGTATCTCTGTTCTTGCACCTATATTGATTTCACCAGATTTTGACTTCGCATATCCCTCTATCTTAACATCATCCCCCACTTTCATATCTCCTGAGGATTCAACAGGTCCGTGTACTACGGTTGAATTTCCAATCTCGATGTCGTTCTTGCACTTTATACCACCGTTTATTTCGGACCTATTTGGGATAATAGTGCTTTTGTCAGAACGTAGAGCATAATCATCTTCAGCTTCATATTCATTCAATTCTTCGATCAATTCTTCGTTTTCTTTATTTAATTCGTCGACTTCATCTTTCAGATCGAAAATCTCAGCCTCCAATCTTTCAACAAGTTCCTCAGAATCTTCAGAGAGTTCTCCCTCCTCTCTTTCGCTCATTTTTCCGATCAAATTCTTGAGCTGGTTTCCATGTTTGTCCAATGTATTCTTTTTTTCCTTCAAAAGGTTCCTTTTCTCATTTTGAAGTTCTTTATTTTTATTTTTTAACATCTTCAATTGGCCTTTAAGTTTTTTTACAGTTTCCTGATATGATTCCAATTTTTCCTCCAGTTCCTTATTCTTGAACATAATCTCCCATAATGGGTATCTTCTTAGATCATATAAATCTTTTACGAAATTCGTACGAACTTAGAATACGGTCTTACCTATTGATTTATACATTTTCTTTTTGTTCTTGAAATAATCATTACTATCAAAATATATATTTTTATATCTTCTCTGCATATCTGGTTCAAGCATAGGTTTTATGTTATCCCAAACCCCTTTTCTCATGTTCAACTTATCCAGATATATATCCTCTATATCTAGTGATTCTAGAGTCTTCTTCAGTCTGAGCAGATCCTTTCTTCCGTCATTTAGGTATGGGAATAAAGGGCCTATGAACACCCACAGGTCAAGACCTTCTTCTCTTAATTCTCTTATCGCGGACAATCTTTCCGACACAGGAGGTGCGTTCGGCTCAAACTTCTTTCTAAAATTTTCGTCTAATGAGGTGATTGTAAAACCTATGTCTGAATCCATTTTTTTGAAGAGGTCGATATCTCTCTTGACCAACCCGGACTTGGTTTGGATTAGAACAGGAAAATCATCTCGAGATAGCTGTTCTAGGCATCTTCGAGTCAACTCAAATTTTTCTTCAGCTTCTTGATAAGGGTCAGTAACACTCCCTATACGGACCAACCCCCTTTTCTTCTTTTTCAATTCTTTTGATAGAACATTTGGTATGTTCCTCTTAACATCTAGAAATTCTCCCCATGTGCGTTCTTCTCTCAGGACACAGGGGCTGTAACAGTATCTGCATCCATGAGAACATCCTCGATAAGGATTCAGTGCATAGTCCGATTCTAAATGAGATATTGACAGTGCCGTCTTACAACTTACTAGGTTTATCTCTAGCCCTTCTATCTCGACCTTCTTAAATCCTAATTCCAATGTCTATCACCTCCAAACTCGAAATCTTTTTCTTTAGACTTGGATCTATCACCTAGACCCATCCCAAAATCACTCAGGCGAGTTTGGTAGAGCGAATCCTTAAGAACTTCACTGTATTTTTTCCAGGTATCTATCTTTATATCCAGTCTTGTAGATATGTAAAACAGGGCATCTTTCAAATCGTCAAAAGTCTTTGGTTCCTTTCTCAGGGCGTCTCTCACATGTTCTCTAACATTCCATACACCTACAGGCATTATATATCCTGGATGCGTTTCTCTCAGTATCACCGCCCCAGCCTGTCTTTTCTCTTGTGAGAGTTTTTCAGCTATCGCCAATCTAGCTGCGTAGAAACATCCGCCGATCTCGGCGTAATCTGAGCGTCCTTCGTACTTTTCGTGGCTGGATATTATGGCGATATTGTTTCCATGGGGGTTCCATGCAGTTTCTGGATACCATGCCTCCACTAGCTCATAGATCCAAGTTCTTGGAAGCATCAGGATCTCCCATCTATTATCGAGTTCCCATGTTTCGTATACACGGTACTCGTCTATCGGCCGGTAATTTTTGATCTCTTCTCTCAAATTTTTACCGATGGTATCGTCGACAGCGGTTATACTCCATCGAGTAGGTACGAACTTTCGGTTATCTTCTAGACCGAAAGACCCCACGCTGAAAGCTCTCTGTATCTTGGATATGAGAACGTCTTTTTCATAAAGTTTCATCACTCCTTTGGTCGCTTTGAGATCTGTATCGAAATATACTTTATCCAACCTATTGTCGAATTTGATAGTCCCGAGATCAAGCTTTTTTAATGGTCCTGAAGGACCGTACGGCTGGACGGAATCGGAAAGAGATATCTTTCCGCTGGGTTTCTTTTTAAAGAAGGCCTCCACTTCTGCAGGTTCCTTAGAAAGCGCCATCTGTCGTGTATAATCTATCAATCTGCTGGAATCCTCGAATTTATCTACTCTGACAGGAAGTTTTCCTCTGATGAGTTGAGTCCTATTGCTGACGATATCGTCAATATCTCTACCCACCCACGTTTCTGGAGTATCCAACTCCTGAGTATCTCCGTGGAAAGGAGGTACTAGGGGACCGACATCCACTTTAGGATATCCATAACGTCCAACGAAGACCCCTGGAGGCGAAGAACCGGAAATATCTGTATCTTCTATCATCGGCTGAGATTTCATACGATGGTAATATTTGACAACAACAGGACAGCGTTCTCTACCGCAGAGATTTTTTGATCCTCTACAGCGGGCGCATGTCCTGCTGGATTGTACAAAATGTTCGTCATCAGCCAAGTCTACATCCATTTATTGTTAGGTATGAACTAGGCTCCTTTTAAGGGTTTCTAAACGTCTAGATAGAATAGTAAAAAGAAAAGGGTTTTTTATAGGAATTCCTCTTTAAATCCATCTAGGATACTTTCGAGTTTTCCTTTTTCCTGTACCTCAAGTTTGTACTTAACATGTGTGATAGGTTTCTCAGTCTCTAGAACTCTAGTTATGTCTATCGGTGTACCAGAAACCACGACATCGCAGTCCGATTCCTCTATGGTCTTTCTCAGATCTTCGATCTGTTTGTCAGAGTAACCCATAGCAGGTAAAACATCTTCAAGGTGAGGATATTTCTCGAAAGTCTCTTTTATTGAACCAACTGCAGTCTTTCTTGGATCTACTATCTCAGAGGCTCCGTATTTTTCAGCCGCAAGTTTTCCTGCACCGAATGACATATCGCCATGAGTGACGCTCGGTCCGTCTTCGATGACCAGTACTTTTTTGCCCTTTATCATATCTGGATCCTCTACAGTTATCGGAGAATCCGCTCTCACGATTTCTGCCTCAGGATTAACTTCTTTAACATTCTCCTCAAGCTGTTTGATATCTTCTTCCTCAGCAGAGTCACATTTGTTTATGATGAAGACATCCGCCATGTTTAGATTCACTTCTCCAGGATGATACTTCGTCTCGTGTCCGACCCTATGAGGATCTAAGACCACGAAGTGTAGATCAGGCCTGTAAAATGGAGTATCGTTGTTTCCTCCGTCCCATACCAGAAGGTCTCCTTCTTTTTCAGCCTCTCTCAATATTGCGCCATAATCGACTCCTGCGTATATGATCATGCCTTTATCTACATATGGTTCGTATTCTTCCCTCTCTTCTATCGTTGTATCATGTTTATCCAAGTCTTCATAATCTTCGAATCTTTGTACCGCCTGCTTTTCAAGATCGCCATAGGGCATCGGATGTCTTACAGTTATAAGATCAGTACCCTTTTCATTCAAGTAGTCACAGATAGCCCTAGTAGTCTGACTTTTACCAGACCCAGTTCTACCGGCACAAATAGAGATTACAGGTATTCGGGCTTTGATCATTGTATCGTCATTACCCAGTAGAACGAAATCTGCCCCAGTGGCTACAACCTTTGAACCTTTATGCATCACGTATTCATGCTTTACATCGCTGTATGCAAAAACTACCTCGTCTATCCTTTCTTCTTTTATCGTTTCAACCAATTTATCTTCAGGTATTATCGGTATTCCTTCAGGGTATTGGTCTCCAGCGAGTGCTGGGGGATATCTTCTACCTTCTATATCAGGTATTTGAGTCGCGGTGAACGCGACCACTTCGAACTCATCATTATCTTTGAAAGCAGTGTTAAAATTATGGAAATCCCTTCCTGCTGCTCCCATTATAAGTATTCTTTTTTTTCTCTTCTCCATCTTACCATCGCTTCACCCTATAAAGAAGAACTATTTCTACTTTTTGACATCAAGAAAAGAAAAAATCGAGAAAAGGTTTGATGTTCGCCTGTTCTATCAACATTGGCTGTATCCACAGTTTGGACATGTAACACAACCTTCGGACAGCGTTAGCATAGCCCCACAGTCGGGGCACGCAGGATTTATCCCTTGAGATACCATCTTCTCTACCGAGGATTTAGAACTGCTTTCTTCTGTCGGAAGCTGAGCTTGTTCGGTACGTTTTTTTCCTTCTCTGTGCCATTTCAGTGCTTTAGCCATCGCATCAGGTATAGAGAGAATCTTTTCTCCCTCTTCGAAGGCGATTTCGGGTGACCTGATACCTTCTAACTGGTCGATTATCTCTTCTGTAGGGATTCCAGATCTCAGACAGAGTGAGATCAGCCTCGCCAATGACTCAGTGAAAGATTGAGTGAATCCTCCAGCCCTTCCGATCTGCGAAAAGACTTCAAACAGTCCGTATTCATCTTCGTTTATAGTCACGTAGAGACCGCCGTAACCCGTATTTATCTTTTGAGTGGTCCCCTCAACTGTCGTAGGTCTTTCTCTTGGCCTACGTTCGAAAGTATCTTCTTCCTCTTTTTCACCTTCGACTTCCATCACCTGTTCCTGTCTAGACCCACTTCTATATACAGTGACTCCTTTACATTTCAAGTCATAGGCTAGATCATAAACTTCTTTTATATCCTCTTTAGAAGCTTCGTTCGGGAAGTTGACCGTTTTCGAAATGGCGTTATCAACGTGTTCCTGAAATGCTGCCTGCATCCGTATATGCCATTCAGGAGATATCTCCAATGCTGTTTTGAACAACGGTTTTATTTCTTCTGGCACGTCATCAATATTAGTTACAGAGCCTTGTTTAGCTATCTTTTCCATGATCTCATCGCTGTAAAATCCTTTCTCTTTTGCGAAGTCTTCGAAGACTGGATCGGGCATGACCATAGTTTCTCCGTCCAAAACGTTCTTGATGTAGGATACAGCAAAAACAGGCTCGATACCTCCACTAG
>JBMCEH010000005.1:0-24686 GCA_048620775.1 Candidatus Natronoplasma sp.
ACGGCGCCCAACTACTGATAGAAACGGACTTGTTAGAAGGAAAAAAGGCGACCTGTTACTATTCAGTAAGAACGGATTTGGAAAATGCTGGTGCAGAATTCCTAGATCAAGAGGTAGTTGTAGATGGGAATCTAGTTACTTCAAGGCATCCCGGCGATCTACCAGCGTTCATGGAGGAAACTTTGAAGCTTCTGTAAAACCCTTTCTCTTTTTTCATATCTGTTTGTAGACATCTATATCTTCACCCGGACTCTTGCCCAATTTCTCCTGAGCAGTTTTCATGATGACTTCCGCCACATTCTTTGGATCCTCTCCTTTATAATCTGTCATTGGTGTCGCGGTCATACCCGGATTTACCACGTAAACCCCTATCTCTGGAGAGAGCTCCTTCGCAATAGACTGGGTGAAGCCTCTCACTCCGAATTTGGTTGCGCAGTAGATCGATACTTCAGAACTACCACTCTTTCCCAGACCGCTGGCTATGTTTATTATCAAGCCCTCATCCCCTTTTTTAAGGTGAGGAAGCGCGATCTTCGTCGTTTCTATCAGTCCTTTTAAGTTGACTTCTAACTGCTTCTCTATATCTTCAAAAGTTAGTTCTTCCAAAGAATCACTTATCGAAATACCTGCGTTATTGATCAGTATATCTAGCTGTCCGAACTCATCGATTATCTTATCTACCGCATTTCTTATCGAATCTCTATAGGCCACGTCAAGTCGTACCAACATAGCTTCAGAAATTTCTTTACATTTTTCTAAAACTTCTTTTCCCCTTTCCTTTCCTCGATTATAGGTCACCACTACTTTACTACCCTCCTCAGAGAATCGTATTGCTGTCTCTTTTCCGATTCCGGAACTAGAGCCAGTAATGAGAACAACAGCATCTTCCAAATCCATAAATGTAATACGTTGATCCTAATACTTTTAATTTTTCAATTTAAACGGCTAATATTTCCTTCAAAAGGGTTAATTAGTCATAAATCGATTTGTTCATGAGAAAAATATGAGAACTGAAGGAAAATCAATATATTTCAACGGGAAACATTACGATGCCTGGACTGAAAGAAATACCGATATACCATTTTATAAAAAACAGGTAAAGAAATACGGAGATTCAGTATTGGAATTAGGATGTGGAACAGGTAGGATAACCATACCAATCGCTAATGAAGGATACGATATTACCGGTTTAGACCTTTCCAAAAAACAGTTAGAAAGAGGAAAAAAGAAAGCGGAAGCAAATGGACTGGACATAGGATGGATAAATGGTGATATGAGAAATTTTTCTTTAGATAAAAAGTTCAACCTTATTTTCACACCTTTCAACACGATCCATCATGTCCTAACCTTAGAATATATGGAAAAGATGTTGGAAAACGTAAAAAATCATCTCAATCCAGATGGTAGATTCATCGTCGAGTTCTTCAATCCCGATCTAGATATTCTGAATAGAGATCCAACTGAGGTACACGATGTTATCGAATACGAAGATCCGGAAGGAAAAGGCAAAGTGAAGATCACCGAAAGCACTGATTATGAAAAGGCAAAGCAGCTTATGCATCTCACTTGGTATTATAGTCACGATGGGAGTAAAAAGGAGAGAGAATGGACCATTAGAGTCTGGTTTCCAAAAGAAGTTGATGCGATAATGAAATACAATGGCTTCAAAATAGAACACAAGTATGGAGATTTTGATGAATCTCCTATGACGAACAACTCTGCCCAACAGATTTTAGTATGTAGAAAGGGGTAAAGTTAAAACATCTAAATTAACAAAGCAAAATGTATCAAAAGATTTCTGAGGATTATACATGTATGAAAAACTGATCGGTGAACTCAAAGATGGTATTCCAGATAGCGACTTCACTCTCCAGGGCAAGAATTTTGAAAAGGGGAGGATAAAAGGACAACAATATCTTGATCTATACCTGAAAATAAAGGAGATAGAGAAAAGATTGATGCGTATTAGCATATACAAAGGAGAAGAGCCATACTACAAACCTTGGGTAGAGATGTTCTCCATCAAAGAGTCTCTTAGGTTTGGAGAAGAAACTTTCCATTATTTCGGTTCGGATGTAGAAGACGAACTTCTAGATATTTTCATTTCTTGTATGAACGAAGGCAGCAGGATATTCATAGAATACCAACATGATCAAAAAACCATGGAAGAACTTTCCTCAGGAGTGCCCGCGCCTTGCTCTCGACTCGGGTATAAGCTCTTTAGGGGAGGATTCACTTGGTTCAAAGATTGGTATTTCTCAGAAGGTTTTCGCGAGGGAAACCAGAAATTACAGGGAGAAAAACCTATAGATGAAGAACATAGAAAAAACCATATTGACCATATCAAGGAAGAAGTCATGGCTTTCTTAGAAGATAAGGAAACAAAAAAAGGAAAAAAGGAGATAATCGAAAGAGCTCAAAAAGTCCTAAAAAAAGTCGAAGATTGAAAATTATCGCACCAACCTTGCACTCACTACTTTTCCACCGCATCTCGGGCACTCTTCTTTCGGCTTTTTGACCCAACGGCGGCACTTTTCACACCTATACTCCCATTCCCACTCCTCCTCGATCTCGTCTTGCGCTACGCCTTTATATTCCACATCCATGGATCTAGCTAGATTCTGTATAGAATAATCGTCAGTTAAAATGATTCCTTCGACGTAAATAGCTAATGCGACAACTTCCATATCTGTTTCAGAGAGTCGGATATCGTCTCCTGTTCTACTTGCCTGATCCCTAACCCTGTCCATCAGATTACCCGGAGGTTGCATCTCAGTAAGTCCTGCAGACTTCATCATCTCTAATTTTCTATACCATCGGCCTCCTTCACTTATTTCAGAAAGGACACCAGGAGGTACATACATGTCTTCATCCATGGGAATATTCTTTCCAGAGAGTATCGCCGAAGTATCTAGTACGTATTTCATCATCTCCCAATTATCGAAAGTAGATAATATCCTTTTCCATTGAACGAAGAGTTTTAATCTTTCTATACAATGCAAACTTATGGCGATCTATGAGTTTGAAGGTAGAAAACCCGATGTGTCAGATCAAACCTACGTGGCTAAAAGCGCTACTATAATAGGTGACGTCAAAATAGGCGATAACTGCTTCATAGCTCCTGGAGCAAGGATCAAGGGAGACTACGGTACGATAATAATCGGAGTCAATTCAAATGTTCAGGAGAACTGTGTGATCCACGCAAGGCCCGAAAAGAAAACAAAAATCGGTGATTGGGTTACAATCGGACATGGAGCCATAATCCACGGCGCAAATATCGGCGATTATGCCGTAATAGGTATGGGGTCTATAATCAGTGATGACGCAAAAGTAAGGAGATGGAGCGTGGTCGGAGAAGGAGCTGTCGTCAAGAACGGACAGGAGATAAAAAAGGAGAAAGTCGCAGTTGGAATTCCAGCAAAGACGATAAATAGTATATCTGATGAATATAAAAAAGAGTGGAAAGCTATTAAGGAAGAATATGCCTCTTTTTCACGACGATATAAAGAAAATTTGAAGAGACTAGATTAATCGATGTCTTCCACCAATGGTCGCTGATCTTCTAGGTATTCTCTGAAAGTTACAACTTTGCCTTCTGTACCCTCAGCAGCGTTCCAAACATCTTCAGTTTTGCCTCTAAAATTTGATTCCCTAGTGAGATGGTGATCGTAAAGCATAGTTTCAAAATCACATCGTTCTATGATGTGAGAAACGTTCTTTATTGATCGGTTTAGATTGAAATTGTTCAACATGTAGCCTAACAAGTAAGTTGCGGGTCCGTCCACTATCAAAAAGTCTGGATCTTCATGAATTATCCATTCGGCATAATCTTCTATAGTAGGTCCTTGAATGTCAGAGGTGTAGATGAATTTGTCCGTTCCCCTCTCAACTATCAAGGCTAGGACCCATCCTGTCTTCGAGTACTCTATCCCGTGAAAGAGAGGATCTGTAAATCTTATCGTGGTTCTTCCAACCCTGATAGTCTCACCGTCAGCGTAATGAACGTTTTCTAGAGGTTCTTCGACATGCTTTTCTTCGTTCCACATCTCTGTTCTTTTGAAGAAATTTTTCCTCCATTTTTCATGGAGTTCCTTTCTCCTTTGTTCATAATCTCCTCCTTCTATCTCTTTGAGTAAAGGTAGTTGGTCCAATGGGTCCTGATAGTTCTTTTGATCAGGTTCATATCCGTATTGATCGATTTCTTTACAAATGCCATGAGTTTTCAAAAGCGCCTGTAAAAATTTTCTACTTCTATTCCATTGAGAAGGGTTTATCCATTCGTTAGGATCTTTGATCCAGATGTCTTTGTCAAGATATACAGTGTCAAAATCTATATTAGAGGTGCCGGGCAGAAAATGATGGTCGTAATGATAATGAGAGATAAAAACATGATCGACATCTTTTGAAGTTTTTTCAATTTTACCTCTCGCCTTATCTAACAAAGCGTATTTTATCTCAGTTTCTAATGGAAAAGTCTTCTGCATGACGGCTGCCGCCGGATCTATTATTATCGAAGTATCGGAGGTCTCGACCTTAACACAGGTGCTTTTTGCCCCCATGCTGTCTGACCATATTGGTGTCACGTCTATCTGATTCATAAAGTCGGCCTCAATCTTTAAAATCCACAAATTCTAATATATCTTCCAAGATCTCATCATCCTCTATCAAAGCTTGCAATTCTTCTTCACTTTCAGGTCTATTTCTGAAAATCGTAGCGGCTCTTTTTTTTCCGATGCCGGGAACTCTTTGAAGCTGTGAAAAGGAAGCCTCGGAAACATAAAAAGGATGGTGAACTCCAGTAACGCTTCTTTTGCCATGATCAGTTATAATTACATCGTAGTACTCCCGTAGATCTAAGGGATATTCAACCCCCACTAGTAAAGGATATGTTCCTATTTGACGTCCAAAAGTTGTTTTTCCCTCCATCTTCTCCATGAAAATATCTGTTAGAAGCGTCCCCACAGGAAGCATCTTTTTCAATAACGGATTATCGATATTATTTCTCACTTTTTTCTTGAATTGTTTGAATTCGTTTTTGTATCTTACTTTAAATTCCTCAGTATGAGAAAGAACTTGTCTTATGTTTATCCTCCTCAATAACAAATCTTCCTTCGATAAGCTTTCCAAAAACAAGTAATTTTTATCGTAAGTCTCTCTAGTTTCCCCTTCCAAACCTCCCAAGAAATTCAGACCTGGTAACAATTTCGGCATACCGTTCGACCCTCTTTCCTTTCCCACGGCATTGATTATACGTACGGCTTCTTTCACCTGTTGAGGTTTAGCGTTCAGATTATTTTTCTCTATAACTTTCTCATCTGCAGATTCCATCCCCAGGGCGAGAACATTTCCTGAAGTCGTATAATCGATCAGTGTCTCCATCACTTTTCTGCTCCTCTTAGGATACTCGGCGATGACCGCAGGATTAGCGTTGTCTACGTGCAGAACTTCAATATCAGGACACTTTTCACTTATGCCTCTAAATAGTTTCTCCACCTCTTCAGGTCGAGGGACCACAGTTTCTTTCTCACCTATCCCTTCAGCCTTATAGCTTATAGTACAGGATTGGCCCCCTAATCTGAAGTTTCTTATGCCCTTCTCGTAAAGAAGTTCAAACTCTTCTATTATGTCCTTCTGTTCCCTAAAATTCGGTTTTCCATATGCAGGCTCAGAGCAGAAGGAACATCCTCCTGTAAAGTATCGAGGACAGCCTCGATAAGCCGTCATCTCCAATAACAGTGGATCTGGATAAAAAGGATGTCTCTCCACCACCTTATGGCCAAATTTGAGCCAATCTTCTATCTCCTCGGGTTCAGCCCACCTGTCATTGCCTTCACCGAATAGAGAGTCATAAAAATATGCCGCAAGATCTTTGTTCGCGTAATGATCGTAGCCTTTGATATCTTCATATCTAGCTAAAGGACCTCCTAAAAAAGTTTCACTGGGCTCTTCAGCTATCTGTTCCGCTTCTTCTACTGACAGCGGAGTACCTCCTAAGTATTTTCCCGGAACCGTAACACCACCGTGAACCAGGATTATATCTCCTAAAGGTAGCCCGTTCACCCTGTATTCATCTGCGGTGATATACTCCCAAGTCAAGTCTAATTCTCTAGCTACTCCGACCAACATCCTCGGTTCTGGAGAGAGATAAGGAGGTACACCTAACAGCCCGGGCTCGTCCACGTAAGCATCGATGATGAGAATGTCCACCTTCTCCCTTCTCTCCACAGGTTTCTGCCATCTTTCATCAGTCATGATCTTTCAAAGCCTTCTTAGCCTTTTTTATTGTTCCGCTGGTTATGATAGTTTTGACCTTTCCGTTATCGATCTCTATCTCGTTCAATATCTCTACAGACCTCTCTTTACCTGTATGATCGCATCTCACTATGCCTCTGTCACCTTCAAAAACGGTCAACCATGGCTCTATCTCTTCATATTCCTCTCTCGAAAATGCCGACCTGATAGCGTTTATCATGCCTTTCCTGTCGGTCTTACCCCCTGCTATGATAAAGGAGATATATCTCTGTCTGTCCTCGCCTACGACCATCGCTCCAAGATAGAGATTCGGTTTTAATAAATTGCTCGGTCACTCTTAAACCTCAAGTTTATTTATCTCCGTATCCAATGGAGTGATGATGAAGAAGTTCTATTACCCGGGAGATAGGTTTCCCAGTGTTTCCGTGACCGGCTCGTCGTGCGCCTTATCTTGTCCCCATTGTGACGGTAGATTCCTTAAAAGAATGGTACACGTCTCGGACCCAAAAGAACTCTATGACTTTGCTTTAGAGCTGGAAGAGTCCAACGGAACGGGATTTTTGTTGAGCGGGGGGTGTACTGAACAGGGTAAAGTACCTATAGAGAAGTATTGTGAAACTCTCTCTAAAATCAAAGACTCCACCACACTTAAAATAAACATCCATACAGGTATCCCTGACGAAGATATGGTGGGAGCTATAGTCGATACTGAAATCGACGCTGTCTCTTATGATATGATCGGCTCGAAGAGAACGATAAATAAGATCTACGGTCTGAACTTTGCCCCAAAGGATTACAAGGAAGGTTACGAGAGATTGAAGAACGCAGGTCTTAGAGTCGTACCGCATATTACGGTCGGTCTGAACGGTGGTGAGCTAGATGGAGAATATAAAGCAATAGATCTACTCGAAAAACCCGAAAAGATAGTTCTGAACTCTTTAATACCAACGGACTTCGGACACAGCGTATCAAAAGAAGATTTCTTCTCTGTAATGGATCACATCCCTGAGGAGACCAGTATCACACTCGGCTGCATGAGAGAGAGAGGTAGATCTAAAATGGAAATACAGGCGTTGAAGAAAGAAGCTAATGGTATAGTTCTACCTTCAAAAAAGACCGAAAGATGGGCTAAAAATCAATTCGATATCAAACAAGTTGATAAATGCTGCGTGTTTTAGCGATAGATCCCTTCGCCCGTATATCTTTTTTTGAATGGATAAAAGATAGCAGTGAATTGAACGAATACCCCCATATAAAGAAATGATAATATAGAAAATGAAGTCAGTCGAGTTGGAAAAACTTCCCTTCTAAAACTATATTCAAGGAGATAACCGCTCTCAGAACTCATGTGAAGTATCCATACTTTAAATTCACCCGGGTCGAGTGTGTTTTCTCCAAAAGTTACGTTGCTCTTTTCATCACTGAGGGTTTCTTCGATCACGCTCTCGGTTTTATTCTCATTCTTCTCGTAGAGTGTGATATTTATATCTGAGATAATGTTATCACCAGCAGAGCTTACCGTGAGACTTTTTAAACCCCTCAGATCTAATACGCATCTACTGGGCAATTCTATCTTAGCTTCATAAATTCCGTTATCTTCTTCATCCTCTAGTTTCACAGATTCATTCTCAACTGAAGAAGCATCGTTCACCATCTCCGTCATATAGGGCGTATAAAGAAATCCAAGAATAATCAAGGCTATTAGTGCAAAGCTCATTGCTTTTCTCATCGAATTTCTAGATACTAAATATTTTATGCTATAGCTTTCATGTCTTTTTATTCTTAAGAATCTAAATATGAATAAACTTATAAGT
Source organism: Candidatus Natronoplasma sp. (assembly GCA_048620775.1). Lineage (GTDB taxonomy): Archaea > Thermoplasmatota > Thermoplasmata > Halarchaeoplasmatales > Halarchaeoplasmataceae > Natronoplasma. The sequence continues at coordinate 8,067 of JBMCEH010000005.1, forward strand.
ATTATGAGTAGCCATCCAAAGAGCATCAAAACAGAATGATATATAGGTAAATAAAATGGATCAAAAGAGGCACCATTGAAATACATTAGAAAAGGGAAAAGCACAAAGATACCTATAAACTGAATGATTATGGATTTTTTCTTGGTTTTTTCTAGTCTGCGTATCTTATCTGTTCCTTCCAATTTGTCTAATAGCCCTTGTAGTCTCTTTATCCGGGTTATCTGGGTTCGATCGTCAAAATCACGTTCCAATTTTTCCAGCTTCTTCTTCAATTCTGGATCAATCTGCCGGGATGAGCCTTTATTTCTCGACATATATGATTTTTAATAACTCTGATTACCTTTATAGGAGTTTCGCCCCTAATTTTAAAATAAAAAAAGGCGCAGCAAATTCAGGGATGGTCATCTCTTTTTGGATATCAAATTCTTCATCTTTAACTGATACGACTTTTGGTGAGGGAAAACTTTCAAACCCGATATCATATTTTTTGTCCGTAAGAAAACTAGGTACTGCATCAGTTAAGGGATCAAATTCTTTCAACGAATCAAAGTCTATCTTCCGTACTACCAAAAACGAAGAACCATGAATCGAGGACGGTAATCTGATCAGCCGTTTTGTATCTCCCGTAACTGGCTCATCTGTAGAACCGATTATCTTAGAACCGATCTCCTGCACGTTTTCTTCCTTCAATATGCCTTCAATTATCTTTTTGAAGGTGGAGGCGTTGACCATCCTTTTATCTTCAGAAAAAACATCGAGGACTCCATCATCCACTATGCTTTTCCATTTACCTTTTTTGAAGAGGTCCTGATAAAGTCCTGAGGCAGTCTTCGCTCCTACACCGTGTTTTTCCTTCATCTCTTCTATGACTTCATCTTTATCCATATCCTGCCATCTTTTGAGCAGGTCCGTTGTGAGTTTTCTTGTCTTCTTTCTCCACCCGCCCTCTTCCTCATCAGGCAGTCTCGGCGCTTTTCTGATGTTGTCTATGTCCTTGTACTCTCCTATTTTTATGTTCTCATAGGGTAATATGACCTCAAGATCTAAACCTACTCCCGTTATATAATCTACGATCTCCCTTCTCGCCTGTTTAGAGAGGTCTAAAACTTCTCTTTTCCTAACATGAACGTGATATCCTCTGTTACCAGAAAAAAATAATTCCATATCATTTTCTTCTATCCCGAAATCCTCAATCAAGAAATCATCGATCAATAAGCCACATTTTTCCTTGACCTTCTCTAACTGTTCGAAATAATTCAATTCTTCACTCCCCGGGATGTGATCAGCATCGAGGTCGAATACCAAGTCCGCTCCAAGCCACTCTTTGTCAGCCATCGGAGCTTGAGGATTAGAATAATATGCTGTGGAATAGTAAGAGTGAAGTGGTGTTTTTTTCTTCAAAAATTTTTTAAACTCTCCTTTTGATCTAAAGGCGACAGGACGGTGCATCCCCTCACTATCGAAATAAACAAAGGCAAACTCTCTCATAGTGAATCTATAAGGTAGTGAAAAATCTACGGTAGAATAATAATCCCTCAGGACACGAGAAAGAAACCTTCTTGTTTTATCACTGCCGTTCACAAAATATAATCTAACTGTTCCGTAAAATATTTTTGGATATGAGATGCTTATAACAGACAAAATAAGGCAAATTTACCAAAGCAACTACATAAAATTTATTTACTACCTAAAACAGATAGTCCGTTTGATGGGATATAGAGCAACTACAGGCGGATTGTTCGCCTTCATGATCGGTCTGTTCATCGTAATAGGCTTCCTCATAGGCGATATCTTCATGGGTAATTGGATAATGGGAACTATCTTTTTTCTGGTCATCGCAGGGATAATGAATCTAGTGGCATACTTTTACAGTCATAAATTGATACTGCGATCTCACAACGCGAAGATAATAGAGGAAAAGGACAATCCGAGGTTGTTCAACCTTGTGAAAGAGGTGGCTTACGAAGCAGGCATAGAGATGCCGAAGATCGCTATAGTCCCCTCTGACACCCCCAACGCCTTCGCGACCGGCAGAAACGAAGACAACGCAGTTGTAGCAGCGACTCAGGGCATACTTCAAACTCTAAACGATGATGAACTCAAGGGCGTTTTAGCACATGAAGTAGGACACATACAGAACCGAGACATGATGGTGATGAGTATAGCCGCTACTCTCGCTGGAGCTATAACTTTCATGGCGAGGATGGTCTGGTTTCAGATGATGTTTAGTCGTAGAAGGATAAACCCGATATTTTTAGTAGCTATGATCTTAGCACCAATTGGTGCCATAATAATCAAGCTAGCGATCTCCAGAAAAAGAGAATTTATGGCCGATAGAAAAGGCGCAGAGATATCCAAGAATCCAAGAGCTTTGGCTAGTGCTTTAGAAAAACTCTCGGCTAAAAATAAAAGTAATCCTATGAAGAGTAAAAGTACGACTACCTCTTCTTTATTCATAGTAAACCCATTCAAATCGAGCGGCTTCGTCAGGCTTTTTTCATCTCACCCCCCTACAGAGGAAAGAGTCGAAAGACTGAGAGAGATGGCATCGGATTTCAGCTATATGTGAATCTTATAAATTTTCCCGACTCTTCACAAATCTATAAGTATTGATTCCATTTTTGGTAATATGTGAGTGCGAAAAGCTCAGCACCTGGAAAAGTGATCCTGTTCGGAGAACACGCGGTCGTTTACGGAGAACCCGCTCTATCTCTAGCAGTAGATAGGAGGATAAAATGCAAGGTCTCAGCATCCTCTTCGGAGACTTACGTGAACGGATATCCTATCAACAGAAAGCACCATAGTTATATCCTCGAGTGCGTTGAAAAGCTAGATGCAGACAAAAAATTTGAGATAGAAACAGATAGTGACTTACCTAGTGGTGCAGGGATGGGGTCATCGGCAGCTGTGACTGTTTCTACAATAGGATGTCTGAGAGAATTCCTATCCAAAGAATTAAAAGAAGAAAGAATAGCCAAGGATGCTTTTGATGTGGAGTTCAAAGTCCAGGGAAACGCTAGCCCTATCGATACATCGACCTCCACTCACGGAAACGCCCTAATGATTTCAAAAGAAAAAGAAGAAAATTTCTTATGGAAGATCAAAAAAGATAAAAATATTTGGAACATCCATCACCAAGACATCCCAGATATTAATCTCGTAGTCGGAGACACGGGTGTACATTCTCGGACAGGACCTCTAGTGGAAAAAGTACAAAGGTTCTATGAAAATAACAACTTTGCCAAGGAAATAATCGGAGATATAGGCAAGATAGTCAAAGATGCCACTTATCTTTTGAAGAATGAAGATTTAGAAAGAGTCGGGGAATTGATGAACAGGAATCATCGTTTGCTTTCAATACTCGGTGTCACACATCCAAAGTTGGAAAAGTTGATACGAGGTGCAAGAAAATACTCTTATGGTGCAAAACTCACAGGTGCTGGTGGAGGAGGATCAATGATAGCACTCACGGACGAACCAGAAAAAGTCGCTGAAGAGATTGATAGTAAGGGAGGAACCCCTTACATAATAAAATCTACTAAAAAAGGATTGATTACCGAAAGATAATATATCCACTAATCCGACATTCTTAGGTGGTAAAACCTCCGTAGTTCAAGAAAGAATTCAGAAGGGTTTTATTTTTTCCCTGTCTATTCCGATCCCTTCAGGTGTCAAAACAATGAAATTGTTTCCCACTCTTGCTACATCTCCAGACACTTCGCTAGCAACCGCTTTGAGTTCGCTTTGAACTCTTTCCATCGATTCTGCGCTTCCTGCTATAGCCTCAATATCAACTAAGAGTATATTTCCGTCATACACCTCTTCTGTAACATCCCTCACGTCTTCGTATCGATGGACCTCTGCTATTTTAATAAGAGTATCAGCTTCAAAAGTCTCGCCCCTTTCTCCTTCTTCAGAGAGGTGGGTGAGGTCTATATATTCTTCGCCTCCGAGGTCGGAACCTCTTCCCTTCTTCTTTTTCAAATGGGTCTTTTTCTTGAGGAAATCTCCTATCATGACATTCACGTCCGACAAAGTGATTGATGACAAACAATAAAAATCTATCGGAAGTCAAGCATGTATAAACTATAAAATTTTTAATAACTCTAACAGAAAAGATTAATATCACCCTCATAGTAATCAAACTGCTAGCCGCAGGCGTGATCTAGTCTGGTAGGATCTGAGCCTTCCAAGCTCATTGCACGGGTTCAAATCCCGTCGCCTGCATACTACAAAAATCATTGAATTTATATCCTACGAGTCTTTTCTCCTAATCATGAAACGGATATTAATCGGAGTAGCTTGGCCATATGCGAACGGGCCCATCCATATCGGCCAAGTGGGGGGTTGTTATCTCCCACCAGACATATTCAGACGCTACCACGAGATGAAGGGCAACGAAGTACTGATGGTCTCCGGATCAGACCAGCACGGAACCCCTGTTACTGTGACCGCAGAGAAAGAAGGACTCACTCCAAAGGAGACAGCTGAAAAATATCATAAAATCAACTCTCAAGCTCTCAAGAGATTAGGAGTTAAGTTTTCTCTCTTTACTTACACCATGAATAAAACACATAAGAGGGTAGCTAGAGATATCTTCAAAACTCTCTATGAAAAAAGTCACATAAGCCTAGATTCGATGGAAACATTCTACTGTAAAAATTGTGAGAGGTCACTCCCTGACAGATATGTTATAGGAACCTGTCCTGAATGCGGACAAGAAAGTATTAGAGGTGATCAGTGCGATGAGTGCGGGACTCTTTTGGACCCTGAAGACCTTCTCGACCCAAAATGCATGCACTGCGGTGAGACCCCAAACCTAAAAGAAAGCGAACATTTTTTCCTAAGGCTTTCAAATTTCCAAAAACCGTTAGAGGAATATATTGAGGATAAAGATTACTGGAAGAACCATGTACTCAACTTCACAAAAGGGTGGCTGAAAGAAGGACTAGAAGACAGACCTATCTCTAGAGATATGGAATGGGGCATATCGGTGCCCGTAGAGGGATACGAAGAAAAAAAGATATATGTTTGGTTTGAAGCGGTAATAGGATATCTATCAACCTCAATCAAATGGTCAGAAGAAAGTGACGGCGATTGGACAAAATTTTGGAAGAATCCTGATGCGGAACATTATTATTTCTTAGGTAAAGATAACATCCCGTTTCATACTATTATTTGGCCAGCGATGTTGATGGGATATGATGAGGAACTCAATCTTCCCTATGATGTACCCGCCAACCAATACATGAGAATAGGAGGCCAACAATTATCCACATCAAGAGGAACAATAGTCTCCCTGCCTGATATTATAGACGATTTCAGTAGCGATGCCGTTCGATATTACATAACCGCGGTGATGCCTGAGACAAAAGACACCAACTTTACTTGGGAAGAATTCGAAGATAAAGTAAATTCAGAACTCGTCGGGAATTTAGGTAACTTTATACACAGAGTACTCTCTTTCACTCATTCAAATTTCGGAGAAATACCCCAAGCTGGTGAAATCGATGAAAGAGACCAAAGAGCTATAGAAAAAATTAAAAGGAAAACTGAAGAGATCGGCAAAAGTATCGAAAATAGAAAGTTCAAAGAAGGGTTAAAAAAAGTTATGGAACTCTCTAGGGAAGGAAATAGATATTTTAATGATAAGGCACCTTGGGAAAAATTACCAGATGAAAAAAAGATTGCTGGTACAACTCTTAACATATCATTAAGAATAGTCAAAGCTCTTTGTATAAGCGCCGCACCTTACCTACCACAAAGTATGGACACTCTTTGGAACTACCTGCATCAAGAGGGAAGTGTACATCATCAGAATTGGAAGGATGCGCTTAAACCGTTGGAAGCGGGAACTCGATTGGATAAACCAGAACCACTCTATGAACCGATAGACCTTGAAGATATGGAAAAAGGAGCCGAGTTGGTTGATTCTTTGAAAAGATTGGACCTGAAAATTGGTAAGATAACCAAAGTGAAAGAACATCCGAATGCAGACAAATTGTATGTGACCAGGGTAGATCTTGGTCAGGAGAAAAGAACTTTAGTTGCGGGTTTGAAACCTTATTATGATAAGGATGAGATGGAAGGTAAAAAAATTGTCGTAGTCTCCAATCTCGAAACAGCGAAGTTGAGAGGCATAAAATCTCAGGGTATGATGCTAGCTGCTCAAGAAGGAGAAACCGTTTCTCTGCTCGAACCAAAAGGCGAAGTGGGAGAGAACATTAGAGAGACCGTATCTGGGGCAGATATGATTTCATTTGAGGATTTTCAAAAGTTTGAATTTAGAACGGCAGCTTGGGAAAACGGGAAGATATCCTCTAGAGAGCAACTAGAACCGATCAAATCTGATAGATTTGAAGGGGTATCCGTGGCATTGGTAGATGAAGGAAAAGCGGTATTACTGAGAGATAGCAGGGGACCCATAAAATTAGATAAAAAAATCTCGCCTGGAAGCAAAATTATGTAAAAAAAAGAAAAATAGTGTTAATTAGTCTGGAGGTCACCATGGTCTTCTCTGCCTTCTCCTTCTACTCTTATACCAAAAGAATACCAAAAGGCTCGCTACTACCATAACTATTATAATACCAGCATAAATCAGAGAACTCGTTTCTTCTTCGATCTGAAATGTTCGGCTCATCACCAATCTCTCTTCATTGAATTCGCTGACATCATCAGATGTACCTGTCCAAACCTCCAATGTATGTTCTCCTGAGTCGAGATCACGTTTTGACCATTCAAAAGTCACGTTTCTTTCTTCTCCGGGTTCAAATTCCGTCAGTGTTTCGACAGCTTTCAGTTCCCCATTGATAAAGAGTGCGACTTCCAATTCCTCTATATGTGTATCTGTTGGATTTCTAACTGTTATCTCTGTCTTTTCTGGCTTTTCAACGTTGATTCCAAATTCTATTTCATTAAAAGCCACTTCGCCGTCTTTTCCGCAGTAGGCCCTGAAATTTAAGTTGCCTTCATCTTCTTCATGTACTGTCACATTCACAGTGAATATATTGCTAGTGTGGCTCTCTGATTCCTCAGGTTCAATAGTTGCTTCCAGGTTAGATTCTGTTTGAAGTGTCCAATTATCTGCTTCCTGAGCTCTAATTGGTTCGCCATCAATGGTGAAGGCTCCTCTTATCTCGACTTCGTAATTAATAGTCTCATTTATAAAAAATTCTTGCGGCCCATCGATTGAAAGATTTATCAAATTGTCTTCAACTGCTGCTTGACCGGGTTGAGCCGTGACGACAAAAAAGGTTGAAAGTAAGAAGAACATGCTCACCAAGACAGCGATTTTTTTAAGTTCCATCAGATCCACCTCTTTTTTTTCGTCACATATATTCCAATAACTCCAACGAAAATGACTATGCCTGCCCAATGCCAGTTACTCAAGGTAAAGGGCTCTTTTTCCAAGATGAATTCATCTCCTTCGAATTCCACCATATCCCTATAGGCCGTAATCTCAGGTAGTGAAGTAGTGAACATCTTGGACTCCTGAACGTTAGGCTCTCCTTCAGAGTTCACTGTTAAGTCTAGCTCGATTCTTTCCACAGAATCTGATGAAGTCGATTTGAATCTAACTTCAAAAGTATCTGTCTCATTTGGACCTATCTCTTCTGTCTTCTTGGGAACGGTGATATCCCAGCCGTGACTAGGGGTTACTGCATCTAAGTTATAAATATCAGGGCCATTTCCAGTATTGCGTATTTCTACCTTATATGTTAATTCGCCAGATATGTAACTCCTGTCTTTGATCTCTTCCGATATCTCTAATCCGTGTGTCTGCCTTATCTCTATGGGTATATCCTCCTCTAACATCTCGTCTGAATTGTGTGAACTTACCATGAAACTAACATTTTCTCCGACTTCGGCGTCTTCGGGCACTCTAAGTTCTATATCAATATCTTGGCTATCTCCAGGGAGAATTTCCGAGGTCGTCTTAGGATTAAAAGTGACGTCCCAATCTTCCAACTCAGCAGAAAGTTCATATTCGTCAGGCATGTTACCCATATTTTTGATCTGGGCCGTGTATCGAACAATTTCCCCTTGAGAAGCCGTTTTACTCTCCAAGCCGTTTATCTCCATGCCGTACTCTTTGACCATGCTTAGAGTTAAATTCCTATCTCTATTATATTCCATCTCCAAATCAGCCTCATATGTGTATCTCGTTATTCTATGATCTTTCTCCTTTTCTTCGTCTATTTCTACCAAGTAGGTATCTCTTGGTAATGAAATTTTGAAAGAAGCGTCTTCTTCTGTCTGGAAGATTTTATTTGATTCGCCTCTGCTCAAGTGCAACTCGGTCTCTACGGGATCACCATCCATGTAAACATCTCCTGAAAAGAACACCGCTTCTTCTAAAGATAATTCAATATCTTTGTCCTCTACCGGCATATCAAATGTATCAAAGTATGCGTAATTTGATCTACCAATCCGGGCGGATATGTAGATGGTATAATTTCCGTGGATAAGTTCTTCTATCTCAAAAGCACCTTGGTCATCGACGTCAGGAGAAATTACCTCACCTCCCGATTGTATTATCTGAATCTCTTCGATTTCTTCACTTTTTACTGGCGCTTCTTCTGCTTTTATGGTCCCGCTCAAGGTTGAGTTCAAAATGCGCCTTTCTAGATTTAAAGAAGGTGCAGGAGGGATCTCGACGGTACTGTCAAGGTGATAAAGGACTTCTCTAGTCTTTCCTTCTATCTCCTCTTCTGTTCTGTGATTGACAGTCACCTCATATTCGCCATGAGAAATATTGAGGTCCAATGCTCCATCGACATCAGTAGATGTATCTATCACAAACCCTGATTCTACATTTTTGAATCGAACATCAATCTCCTCTCCAGGCGGACCACCAATATTGGAATCAATACGGGTTGTTTCCCCTAAGATCAAATCGACCTCTTTATGTCCATCCAAATTGAGGTGTGTCTGATTGGCGGAAATTCCTCTTGGGTGAATAGCTCGGACGGAATAATTTCCTTCTTGAAGATATATCTCATAAGACTCGTTTGCTGATATCATTTTATCTTCAGATCCTTGGAAATAAATGTCAGCAGAGGGGTTTTCATCCTCATGCGGTGTTATCTCTCCACTTAATTTAACCTTGTATAAGATCTCTAGATCTTTATCGACCTTTTCATCTCCCGGCCTAACAGTGAGCGAATCAGAAATATTGTATTTTGTTGCCTCGCCGTCATCTCCAAAGTGATCTCCGTATATTTTGTAATTTCCAGGCTGAAGTTCGACAGTATAATCGTCATCATAAAATGTCTTTTCTTTCTTAACGGCTCCATCCCCGTCAGGTATGAATTCAACTGTCATTTCATCGATTGCATGATCATCTAGATTAAAGTCTCCTTCTAAAGTCACGTCTTTCGCTGTTAATGATATTTCACCTTCATCACCCAATTCTTCTTCTGAAGGATCTATAGTCTCAGCCCATTCATGGTAACCATCCTTATTTATCGTGAAGGTGCATTCTTCATCAGGGAGATGCAATTGATATTCGCCATCGATCGTGGTGGCGGTTTTTAAAGTTCTATCTCCAAATTCCACTTCTAATTCCGCAAATACACCCTCTTCTGGCAGTGTATCTCTAAACACTCTACCTTCAATAATAGACGCAGATGAGCCTTCCAAAGTGACGTCTCTATCCTTATTCAAATTGAGATATCCGTCTCTCCCGAAATAGAGACTATGCTCAATATCAGATTCGGGATCGAACTGTTTCCATCCATAAACGGTATATTCACCTTCTGGTAGATAAGCCCTAAATCTTCCTTCTTGATTGGTAGTCATATGATATTCAGATCCTGAACCATCTATCACGGATATCTCTGCTCCATCGACCATTTCACCGTCATATTCGGCTGTTCCACCCAACTTTTGCGCTTTTACTAACTCACCTTCATAATTCGTGATATCGTCTTCCACCAATACATCATCTAAATATGCAGAGACCTCAGTTCCTTGGCGATTGACCCCGTGTATGTTGTAGTGCCCTCTCGGTAACTTTACACTGAATTCACCTTTATCATCGGTTTTGATCTCTCTATCGTACTCTCTTGCAAATATATTCAACCTCTGGTTAGGTATCCCTGTTCCTCCTTGGCTAACCACACCTTCAACTCTATGGGCTCTAACCACATTAACGACACGCTCTATAGTTTCGCCCTCTACCACATCTATAACTTGTGGTCCTTGGCTGAAGGTATAATCCTCGCCCTCTATCTCCAGTGTATACTCTCCAGGAGGAAGGTTCTCAAATTCAAAGCTTTCTGTCTCTCCTAGTACTACATCTTTCGTCCTATCGGTATCTCTCAAGGAGAGAGTCACCTTTTTTCCTTCCAACCCCTCTTCTTCAAAATCTACAAACCCTGTGATATTTCCTGTAGAGACCGGAATATCTCTATTAGTCTCCTCTCCTAGGTTCACTTCTACACCTTCGGAGCTCTCGCTTCCAGGGATTGTCGTATTTACCGTATATTTTCCAGGTATAGCTCGGTCAAATTCATAGTTCCCATCTTCAATATCGACAGTATAATTAACCTCTGAAAACTCGTTTTTCATTCTAACCTCACCGGCGGAGGATACTACAGTATCGTTCTGCTCATCGTATTCACCAGTCCCATCTCTATCCAAGAAGACCCTGCCTGAAATTTGACCTGATTGGACTTCAAAATCTTTTTCAAGTTGATAGTCCCACCTACCGTCACCATCTTTGTCTGTCCTCTTTCTTATCGCCTGTTCCTCATTAATTTCGAATTCCTCACTACCTAATACAATCTGTTCTTGTTTGATTACTTCTTCACCATCACCACCAGTAGAAACCATCACTGTGATATTTCCTTCAGGAAGTATAGCTCTATATCTGCCATCCTCATCAGTTCGAGAAGTATGTTGAGGAGTGGGGTACTCTCCACTAGTGTTCGTGTCCAAAACGGTGACTTTAGCATTAGGTATCGGTTCTCCATCTTCAGTTCTGACTTCACCCTCTAATATCGCCCCATCATAATATCTCAAAAATATGACGCCTTGCCCCATGTAGGACCGACCACTCAAGTCAACTGTTACATTTTCATCTTCGGAGTACTCGATTGCCTCCTTATAGGGCATCGCTTTCCAGGCATCAGAATGATTCTGCACCTCATCTCTAGGATGAGGGTTGAAGTAAGCTGTTCTATGGAATTCATTAAAGTGGGTAAGATTCCATCCTGGTTTAGGTTCTTTAGGTTGTTCGCCAAAACTAGGTTGACTGTCCTGATTATCGATTCCCGGGATACCCTCTTCTTCCCCAATTTCCTCCAAGTTGTATCCCGCAAAAATCCTGTATAGAGCCGATTTATAAAACATCGGCTGAAATTCTATACTCTGATCGACTATCTGTGCATCTTGTGGAACTTCTTCTTGACTATCATATGTTCTTCCCTGCTGGTCAACTAATTTCATCTGGTAGAAATCAACCGGTACTCTACCTTGACCACTTTCATTAACTCGGTGTCCTGACAAGTAAGCCGGTGCGTGGAAAATGCCCGTATCTTTAGCAGAGGTCGGAAACAATCTAGAGTCCACTGCGAAGTAACCAATCCTGTTCTCTAATCTCTCATAGCCAGAATCAAAACTTATGCTCTTGTAAAGTGATGACAACGTATCTAGATTCTCATATGACAAGGTGCCCATGACCATGGCCCAATGCACGTTTTTAGTGTGAATATCCTCAGCTCTAGGATGATATCTATCAGGGTTGGAAAGGACTTCATTACGATAGGAAGCGGGATTTCTGTAAATATCTTCTAGTTCTTCCGTTTTTTCTTCTCCTATGTGTTCTATCAATATCTCTTCTACTCTGCCTTCAAAACCACCCTCTTCACTGTATGGCAGTTGAAGCTGTCTCCCTACAAGTAGAGCCATCATCTCTGATTCGTTCTGAGCCATCAGGAAGTTACCTGAAAACCTGTGGGCATGCTGGAAGTTGTCCGCTACAGTAGGATGTTCACCTTGATTCATGGCTTCGAAGCCGTAATCCCACCAGCTCAGGAACGCAGGTCTCTCTTCGGGTGGGATATCTTCATTTTCCTGTTTCAGATCCTCCCATGCCGTAGGCCAATAATCAGTAGGTTTATCCATATTATATCCAAAACCGCCTAAGTAATGATAATCACCATCTTCAGGGTCGTAATCTGGAGGTCTTAAAAAACTGGGAAGGGTGTCATAAATCTGTTCTTCGTACTTTTGCTTCTCCTCGTAAGGGAGGCCCGCATCTATAGCGTAAAGGGCATTCGGCATTAGAAGAATAAATACAACTAAAAGAGTGACTAGAATATGTTTTATCTCAACACCTTCTTTTATCCTTCCTACAAAGCTTCCTCTGTGCCTTCTGAAATAACTTCCAATTTCACTGAATCCAGTTTTATCGAAAGTGAGCGCTAAGACCCATCCTGCTGTGAGTGCGAAGGCGGGCCCTGCATTGAATATGAATCTGACAGCTGTAGTGGCCATATAGATAGCAAAGGCGGTCCAAACCAATATGAAGACAAATGAACGGGACCAGTCCAATCGAAGATGCCAAACTGCCAAAACAATCCCTACCCAAGATAGGAAAAACGTTGCTAGACCTCCGGCGAGTACCAACCTGCTAAACATCGGTGCTTGAGCTTCAGCGATAGTAGCATACATTTTATTCTCTACAAAGTACTGACCCACGGCAGTTTGTATTATATCCGGTCCTAGAGTGAAAAGGAGTAACCCCGCCACTAGAAGAGCTGAAAAAGTCAACAACCAAGGAACGTCTCTAGTAACTGTAAAATATACACCTATGCCAAAAGTTCCAAGAAATATAAAGAAAGGAACTTGAAACCAATTTTCTAGAGGCCAAGTGAACCATTCAGTCAAAATCCGAGGTCTATGCATTGCATACCAAGGTAATGCGATTAAGAAAAGAATCATAGAAAGGATAAAGATATTTACTGTTATTCCTAGTGAATCCTTCTCCCTGAATTTATCTATGAGCAACTGTATCAGAAAATAGACCAATATTATAACCAATACATACGCATAACCTTTCCATGTTAGAGCAATAGCACCTACTGTGACACCTGTCATAGCTGCATAAAGCATGCTCTTTTTGTTTGAAGCTAAATATTGAGAGAATCCTTTTTTTATCTCTCTAATGCTCGCCCAATTTGAGACCCATTTTTTGCCAGCTGTAATCTCCTCTAATGAACGCATAAAGAAAAAGAACGTTGTCACGATCAAAAACATCGAAAAAGCATCATGATTAGTGTTCGTTAAAACACCTCTTTCAAGATGGGCGACACTTATAGCCAACAAGAATGCTCCAGCGATTCCCGCTTTTTTCCCGAAGGTCCTCTTACCTATAAGGTAAGTGGGGAAAATTGTAAGTGCGCCCCAAAACGCAGATGAAAGTATGAACGAGTGATTGATAGCCTTGTCTAGATTACCGACAAACGGTAGCAGTAAGTATCCACCTAATACAACAGACCACTGATAAAGTGGAGGTCGGACATTTTGATTTCCTACTAATGGATATGCCCTCATCGGGTCCGTAAAAAGATGTTCATTATGTTCAGCAATATAGTTTATTATCCTAGCATTATAGTGTGAGTCAGCTCCTCCTCCCAATAGATATGGGAGACCAAATTCAGTAGCAGTTTCATAGGCAAAATAGGCTCTCACCATCATTGCAACTATGAATATTCCCACTAAAACGACCGTTGTATCCCAATGTTTTGTAAGCCACGAGGGGCTAGAGGAGGGTTTATTCTTTCTACCTGTTAAACTTCTTAGCAAACTAGAGCCCATGGTTTTTCACCTGTATTAAAGGACATATATAACTCTTCTATTTCATCAGTTGACAGGACTATATTGGGACCCCTATTTATAGCTTATTCAACCGACTCTTCTTCTTTTTTAAACTGGCCGTTGATAGGTCATCCATCAAAAAGAAAATCATCTAATCTCTCTTCAGCTTCTTTTCTTTTCCTCTGATGTTCTTCCAAAAATCCATTGATGTTTTCATTCAGGATTCCTTTACACTCTCCACATAGGATATCGCCATTCCTACATCTTTCTGCGATATCGAACACTTTTTCATCGTCAGATTCAAAGATGAAATACCTATAATTTTGGATGGCACATATATCAGGGTTCCCACCTTTCTTTCTCTGCTCGGCGGCTGACACTCTACCCCCAGTAAAGGCTTCATTTATCTTCACATCCACATCTTTAGGGGCGTCTGTAGTGAATATCGTCGTTTTAGGCTGACTTGCCGACATCTTTCCAGTCCCATCCAACGAGGGTGCCAATTTATTGTGCAGCAAAGCAGGTTTAGGATAACCTATAGTTTCGGCGATATCTCTTGTAAGTCTGAAGTGAGGGTCTTGATCTATACCACAGGGAATCAAAACAGGTACGTTTCTTCCTTTCAACTCAGTCGGAAGGAAGCAAGGAGCAGATTGGATAGCAGTGTAAAATATACTACCTACATTGGTAGAATTGTCGAAACCGAAAACTGCCTTTACATTAGAAAAGTTCAATCTCTTTCCTGCCTTTAGGGCTAACGGATACAGTGTATCGATATCGTCCGTATCGATCAAGATATGTGTCTTTTCCGGATCAAACCCTAACGCTATGATGTCCTTTGCATTCTCAAGAGCATATGAATATGTCTGTTCAAGCGTATTTTCAAATTTAAATAAAAATTTTTCATCATCTGTAAGTTGAAAGAACATTTCCACATCGAACTTATCTTGCATCCATTTTGCGAAAATCCAGGGCATCAGATGACCTACATGAGTATGCCCTGATGGACCTCTACCAGTATAGAGCGCGAATTCATTACCCTTTTCATACTCGTCTAGGATCCAATCTAAGTCCCGATGGGAATAAAAAATTCCTCTTCTGAGCATGAAATGATTTTCGCCCGCTATATCCTCGATCCTCGATAGGAGTTCCTCATCTACTTTTTCGGTTCCGAATTTTTCCGTGAGTTTTTCATAATCGATTTTACCTTCCACTTCCCAGGGCGTAACGGTGAATTCTTCTTCAGTAGCTTCCTCATCCTGCATAACTATTCCCTCCTCCATATTCAGTGAGATAA
The DNA here is from genome assembly GCA_048620775.1 of Candidatus Natronoplasma sp. Classification (GTDB taxonomy): domain Archaea; phylum Thermoplasmatota; class Thermoplasmata; order Halarchaeoplasmatales; family Halarchaeoplasmataceae; genus Natronoplasma. Next base: position 23,188 of record JBMCEH010000005.1, read on the forward strand.
ATAACATTTTTGATTTTTGAAGTAAAGTACTCACCGATTTGCTCCCTAGGTCTGTATCCATGTAAACAATAGTTGTGAAATAAACTGCATCTAACCCGGCCTCAAAGGAAGAAGAAAGGAAGAAGCTATCAACGGAGATTACCTTGAAAGAAATACGGATTTATCAGCCTCTATCTAGTTAGCGGTATTACCTTTATGATAATAATGTTAGAGGCGTTTTCGCATACCTAATCGAATTCACTATAGGTCAATATCCATCTTTTATATTGTTTCCCACAGTAGAAGTGACATTTTCATCCTACCCCCTCTGCCTATAAATTATAAATAAAAGTCACCTATCGATAAGTCCTAATGAGAGCAAGATGAGAAGAAACTCACACATCCTCGGATCTATAATCTTTGCCATTCTGGGTTATTTCGTCTGGCATTTCCTCTACATGTCGTTATTTCTTCCTCCCAGCCCGTCATTTATGTATACTCTCACCTCTATACTATCGATGGATGTCGGCCTATTTTTCATCATGATCTTTGCCTCTTTATTTGGAGGAATACTCCCAGATAAACTAGACCCTCCTTTCACCAGTCGGCATAGGTTCTTTGCTCACAGTAAAATACTGCTTTACGTGCTACTCATAATATGGATTGTTTCTCTTTACATACTGCTGAAAGATTCAAGCCTCTTAATCTGGTCTCTTTATTTTTTCCTCCTTGGATACATATCTCACCTGGTTCTCGATTCAAGAACACCTGCTGGACTTACTTGAACTACTTAGAAGAGGGAGTTTCAGCCATTTTCATGCATTTTTTAACATATACAATCACTCCAGTAAACAAAAACGCTTGACCGATCAATATCGAGAGATATGATTCAAAAAGTATAACCTTTATAGAAGGGATATCTGAGAGCAAAATAAAAAATAGAACTATCAAAACCTGAGTGATAACGATAGCCATTAATACTTTGACTAAAAATTTGTCTTTTTTCAGAAGATAGTCATCCCTTTTGTTTAGATGTCTTAGGGCTAATTTTCTTCTGAATAATGCAAAAACGGAGGCTCCAATAATTCCAACAACTAACCAAAATATCGAAATTATCATGACGTTATCCATATATATCTGCTTTTAAAACATATATAGATAAAATAAATCTTTCCTTAATTTATTATTTTCTTCAGAATATACGCTAGATTATGTACAAGTAAAAGCTAATGTAAAAAATACAAATTTCACACGCAGACCTGTCTAATGACCAAACCGACAGTTAGGCCGCAATCCAGACTTTTAGTAACCGTGGGCTGAATACGTCGCCGAAGCTTCGTACTTACACCCCGGCTCTATCTAACCCGTCTTTTACGGGAGTCTTTAGAGGTGCCTCGTTTCAGGGAGAGTTTCAGGCTTAGATGCTTTCAGCCTTTAACCCCAACGGCGTAGCTACCCAGCGATGCCCTCTCGGACAACTGGTAAACCAGTGGCCGCGAAGCCCTGTTCCTCTCGTACTG
>JBMCEH010000006.1:0-20842 GCA_048620775.1 Candidatus Natronoplasma sp.
TATTTTGATAGGTCAGGGTATAGTGATAGCTTTGATCCTACTCTACTGATCTTAAACGAGGTCGTATAGATAAGGATTGGAAACGTGGGAGAAAAGGGCCATTATCGTGATCAATAAGAGTAAAGAGGCGAAAGCCATAAGCTCTGCATCGATAACGAAAAAGAGGACAGTGCCAGCTGCAGGAGGAAGAGACCATAGCTAAGATAGATACGCAGAGGGCAAGAGAAACAGCGACCTCAAAGGGTAAAAAACATGGATATCTAGAGTAAAAAGCGAAACTAACCTTCTAGACTTAGATATCAGTAAAAAGATCTATTTCACTCAAAATCACAGTCCACCAGTTCTTTTCTAGTATCGTTTAAAACAGGTCGGTTTCTTCTCGCATTAGACAAAGCATCTAATTCTATCTCACTCTCCACTAAATCTTCTTCAAAATAGCTGCCCTTACCGATGATCTGACCTTTTGGCGAGATCGCTGTAGCTCCTCCCCAGAAGTACATGTTTTCCTCTCTAGCTACAAGATTGGAATAGAAAAGATAGCTAGTAGTCTCTATCGCTCTAGTTGGGATGACTTTCTCAAAGTACTTTCTCGTTGTAGAGGGGGATGCGGAGATCACCGCGATGATATCAACGCCTTTCCGTGCCATCGTTTTGGTGAGCTCGGGAAAGAAGATATCGTAACATATCAGCATACCTATCTTTCCTACAGGCGTCTCAAAAACGGGAACTTCATCGTCTCCGTGAAAGTATCTCTTATCCTGAAATGGACCAAAATTGGGCAGATATGTCTTTCTGTACCGGTGAAGCTCTCCTTCAGAAGTTGCAAGCAGTGCCGTATTCCTCAACCTTCCGTCGTTCTTCACCTTTTCAGGCATACCGCATATTATGTTCATATCGTTTTCGACTGCCATACGAGATATCTCTCTAGAAGATGAACCAGGTATCTTTTCACTTTCGTACCATAATCTATCCCTCAAACAATAGCCTGTCAAAAACATCTCTGGGAAGATTAAAAGATCTGTCTCTTCTTTGGCAGTCTTCTCGATCACTTTCAAATTTTTCTCTTTCTCTCCGATCTCGTGCTTTTTTTGGGCAAGAGTCACTTTCATATCTGCATCTACTTTTGACATCTTATATAGGATTTTACCCGGCAAAGAAAAAGTCCGATAAACACTAATATCATGGATTATTATGTTATTCAAGTGGTAATTTGACTCAAACAGATAGGACTTTAGACTCCCTTCTAAAAGGAGGCGAGGATCTGATACATACTGAAAATCTGATGGTAGAAGCAGTTCAGGAATTGATAAAGGACGAGATCAAGGAACATATCAGGAACAAGCTGCAGGAGAACGAGGAGTTGAGGTCCGAATTCGAGGAATACGTGAAAGTCCTGATGGAAGCTAAAATGAAGGAGGCCTATGCTTATGCTATGCTGGCTAAAACAAGCGCCGATCTTGGGCTGGAACTGATACCTCCTGAGATGAAAGACAAAATGAACGAGAAACTCAGGGAGTTCATGGAAATGAAGATGGAAGAGATGATGAAAGAAAGGTGAAAGGCCGTCCCCCCTCGCTCAGCAAAAAAGATAAAATACCTCCCCTATCGAAATAGGGAGCAGATGAAGTTTTACGTCGAATCTTACGGCTGTACCATGAATCAGGGAGAGACTGAGATGATAGCTGAGAGTTTAGAAAAGGAAGGACATATACAGGTACACTCTCCCGATGAAGCCGACAAAGCTCTTATCGGAACATGCGTTGTGATCAAAAAAACTGAAGAGAGGATGAAGAGGAGGATCGAAGAGCTTGAAAAGAAGTGCTCAGAGGTTATAGTAGCAGGTTGTCTATCTTCAACTCATAAAGAAGAGATGCAGAAAAGATGTCCCACCATAGATTTTATTCAGCCCTCAGATGTTGAGATGTCTAAAAAACCGCTAAGATCGCAAGAAGACTCGATCATCGGTACGATCCCTATTTCATCAGGTTGTTTAGGGGACTGTAGCTACTGTATAACTAGATTGGCTAGGGGAAAGATCGAAAGCAGACCTTTACCAGAAATAAAAGCAAGGTTCGAACAGTTGTTATCCGATTCGACCAAAGAGATACGGTTGACTAGTCAGGATGCAGCGCTTTACGGAAAAGATCTAAACATGGATCTTACCGAATTACTGAGTGAACTGCTGAAGATAAAAGGGGATTACAGGCTTAGAATAGGGATGATGAATATCGATACTCTAAAACCCATAAAACCGAAATTTATGGGTCTTATGGAGGACGAGAGGATTTACAAATTCCTCCATATCCCTCTACAGTCGGGCTCTGATAAGATACTGGAAAAGATGAATAGAAATTACACTGTAGAGGAATGGAAAAAGACCGCGAAAGAGTTCAGAGATAGATTCCCCGACCTCACGCTTTCTACGGACGTTATAGTGGGCTTTCCCGGTGAAACAGAAAGGGATTTCAGGAAAACGAAAAAGATAGTTAAGGAAACGAAACCTGACGTGATAAACGTAACGAGGTTCAGTCCTAGAGAAGGTACAACAGCAGCAGATATGAAAGACAAAGTTCACTCTAGAAAAAAGAAACAAAGATCTAAACAGATGACCGATCTGAGATTTGAGATAAGCAGAGAGTTGAATGAAAGGTACGTGGGAAGAAGAACCGATATCTTAGTCTCGGAGAAAGGAAAAGGAGATTCACTGAAGGGCAGGATGGATAACTATAAGGTGGTTGTAATCAAAGAAGAGAAAGATGAGACCATAGGCAAGCGAAAAGAAGTCGAGATAAAGTCGGCTGAGGACATATATCTTGTTGGAGAATTGACAAAATAAAAACACCTGTTCAAAGATATCTGTTTTCTAGACCTTTTACAAGACGATAAAGGACTCTATTGACGTGAGCCGATACGCCTTCTTTCTCCGCCTTTTCGATGATCGCTCCGTTGATCTGATCCACTTCTGTTCTACTCTCGTCCTCTATATCCTGCAGCATGCTCGATAAGTTATCGGAAGTCCTTTCTGCTACTTTTTTAGTTTTTTTCAAAACTTTTTTACTGTCTAAATCAACGTATTTTTCGGCAACCGAAGCACTCTCGAGTACGGTATCTTCCATCAGCTTGGTGAGATATTGATCTTCGATCAGAACACCGTTTTTTATTCTTAACAATGCCGTTATCGGGTTTATTCCCGAATTTACTACCACTTTCTCCCAGATATTCACCAAGATGTTTTCACTTATAGTTGTATCTATTCCTGCATGGTTGAAGATCCTGTAGACTTTTTCAACCTTTTTATTTCTGTCTTCAGTATATGAGCCGATGATGGTTTCTCCTTCTCCGGCGTGTTTTACCTTTCCCGGTTCCATATAAGTGACACCGTTGCTCGTGACCCCTCCTATGGTTCTCTCACCTCCAACAAAATCTGATATTATCTCTTCATTTTTTAGACCGTTCTGAAGAGACAAAATCATACATTCGGAGGAGAGGTGATCAGATACTGAAGCCATCGCTTCTGCAGTATCAAATGATTTGGTACAGATTATTATAAGTTCTTTATCTGAAAGCGATTCGACCGACTCTGTGTAGGTAACGCCGGTTTCAAGCCTAGTTTTTCCATAAATCTCTATCGTTTTTATATCAAGGGGTCTTTGACCGAGAAGGACGACCTCGTTCTGAGCTCCCAGGATCCCTGCCAGAAAAGTCCCTATAGCTCCAGGACCTACTACACCGATCTTCATATACGACACCTCTATCTTCAATCCTCTAGTGTGCTATCGACGACACCGCTTATCTGGTCCATCTGATATTTTTCGATTATTGCAGGATTCACTGGTATCAATAATATAGATTCATTCACGGCCACTTGGTCTTTGATCGATTGGACTAGATTAAGTACTGTTCTGAAATCATTATTGGTGATGAGATACTCCATACCTTTCAATAATATCACACCGCCAGTCCTGGCAAGGAAGTTCTCTAAGGCCAGACTGAGTTTTTCAAGACTCTTAGGTCGTATCACGTCTTCCCTATCAACATTAGAGAGCCAGATCATCTCGATATCTTCAAGGTCATATTTCTTTTTTACCTTTTCTGGATAATCTCTTGTGACACAGAGTCCGGTTTCTCCAGTTTTGAGGATATCTTTCAATAATCTAAAAGATCTGTCGGAAGTTTTTTCTTCTATCAGATAAGTCGAGCTTTTAGAAACTCCTTCAGGCAGTTCTTTTAAGATCTCTTCTTCTTCACCTGTCTTTTCTTCCTTTTCTTCTTCATATTCTTCTGCTACGCTTTCCTCGGATTCCGCTTTCTTCTCTTGAGACACCTCTTCTATTTCGCTTTCCTCCACATATTGTATGATATCTTTCGCTAGTTTCTCTTCGATGCCCTCTATCTTGGAGAGTTTAGACGCTTTCACATCTCGTATCGAATCTATAGTATTGTAACCGGAATCGTAGATTGATTCAGCGGTTTCCATATCCAAACCAGGGATGTTTGAATAGTAGTTGATCATCTTCTTTCGATAGAAAGGATTGATACCCATCTCGACTATCTCTCCATTAACCTCCCATTCTAGGATGTATTGAGCTTTATCCATCTCGACTCTTTCCAGTTTGACCATTTTTGCTCTTGTTTCCTTTTTAACTGCGCCCCTGTTATCCTTTATTGTATCGATTACATCTCTTCCAGCATCAATGTAAACTTCTATTTCGTCTTCATCATCCAGGTTCAGATCCTTCCTCATGCTTTTCAACCTAAGAACGATCTCTTTAACCATCTCTTCTTCCCATATCTCTTCAGTCACTTCCAGGTCTACAAATATCTCCTGGTCATTTAACAAGATCTCTTGAAAACCTTCGGGCATTTCCCTTTCAAAGGAGACCATGTCAGGATCTATTTCGATAATATGCCCTTCAAGCCCGATCTCAAATCCACCCTTTTCGATGCCTGCCTTTATCTTTTCAGACGATTTCTGCTTCAATAGGGTTTCTATCTTTCTTACCCAGTGTTTATAAGAATCAGCTATAACCTCTCGGTTCGGTTCTGCATTAAAGATAGCTCCACCCCATATTTCTTCAGGACCTAAGATCTCAACATTCCTCACTATAGCTTTATCTCTTATGAAATCAGCAAACCTTTGCGCTACATCCATACCTCTCTGATTTTTAGCCTTGTAAACGATCTTGTGCAGAGGCCATTTTTCGGGTAATTCATGTCTATTTTTCAAGTCCATTATCTCGTCGATTATATCTTTTGCATCATCCATCATCATCTCTAATTCCTTATCCAAGTACCCCTCATAGCTTTTCGGCCAATCTGTCATGAATACGCTTTTCTTTTCTTCATCTAAACTTTGGTATATATGCTCAGCAGTAAATGGCGACACAGGGCTTAACAACCGAGATATGGTATCTAAAACCAAATATAAAGTCCTCATCACCAGATATCTCTCCTCTTCGTCCTCGCTATCAAGTCTAACTCTACATCTCTTTATATATGATTGTGCTATATCTCCCAGGATCAACTCTTCCAATGATTCGACGGCCAAGTCGAATCTACCTCTTTCAAAATTATCAACTATCTCTTTTTTAGCGCTCTCCAGTTTTGATAATATCCATCTGTCTTCTGGTTTCCCCCTTTCTTCAAGTGATGATGAACTTATATCATCAAGATCGATTTCTAGGTCATCGATATGCTCTTCAAAGAATCTATTCAACTTCCATGCAACTCTGGGTACTTGATGTGGAAAATTCAAGTCGGATCTTGTGATCTTCCTCTGATTCCACAGCGGTCCATCAGAAAGCAGATACAGTCGGAGAGAATCGTATCCATTTTTACTGACGAGGTTTTCGACATTTTTATACTCTATCTCACTCCAAACCGAGCCTAAGAAATTTATCTTTTCAAAACTTGGTTCATCGAAAAGAGCCAGTGAAAGGGAAAGATTCGCGGTAAATAAATCGATATCGTCAAACTTCCTTCCCAAAAAAATTTTGCCGGGCCACCAAGATTCGTATCCTTCTTCCCGGTTGGGATAGCTCAATTGAGCCCAAGGCGAGCAAGCATGTAAAAACAACGGGTCAAAAATCTTCTTCTCCCACACCATCTCATTTCCACATTCTGGGCAATCCACATCGGACTGCATGATCGTATCAGGGGTTATATCTTTATTCACCTCATAATCAGATATTTCTGAAAGTTTCACTAGATCTGGGGATATGAAGGTAGTTCCACAGGCACTACACTCCCATCTAGGCAGAGGGATGCCCCACATGTTGTTGTCTCTAGAGACCAGCCAATCTTTAGCTTCGATATGGTCTTCAGAGGGAAGAATATCTATCTCTTCGAGTATCTCCTGAAATTTTTCTTCGATCTGAGATATCTCAAAGAACCATCCTCTTATCGGATATCTGATCAGCCTGCTTTTACAAACATCACACAGTTCTACTTTTTTATTTATTTTCTTCTTTGCGAACAAAAGGTCTTTACTCTTCAGGTCGTCTATTATCACTGACTCGCTTTCCGACGCAGAAATACCCGAGTACTTATTCTTTCTTGGACCACCATCGAAATAACCGTTTTTGAGTATCGGGTTATAGGTCCTCAGATCTTTTTCCTTTGCTATTTCCCAGTGATCATCTTTATATTCAGGTACTAGGAAAACACATCCTGTCCCATGGTCATCGACTTTCTCCGTAAGTATTACTTCTCGTTCATCTTCACCCTTTATTTCACTCTTTTCCGGTATCTTATCTTCAAGAGGGTATCTGAAGGATAGCCCTTCTAGCTTTTTTCCACTTATAGTATTAACTATTTCGTATTCGTCTATATCACTCTCTCCGATGATGCTTTCAACATTCTTCTCAAGCATGACCAATTGATCCGAATCTCCTTCTTCAGGGTACAATTTTACCACGGCGTATTTCAAATCAGGGTTGACAGCGATATTAAGACTGGATGGTAGCATCCATATGTCATCTACCTCTAACAAAAAGTACCTCCTTTTTCCGCTTGCTAGTGGTATTTTCAAGAATATATGCTCTCGCATCTCTTGTTTGATATATATCTCAGATACAGAGGGAGACATCCTGCAGTTCGGACACCAATTCACTGGTTTCTTTTTTTTGACAAGAAGTTTTTTATCTATCAATTCCTTAAAACTCCACCAGACCGAATCTACAAATTCTCTCGAGGTGGTCTTATAATCGAATTCAGAAGGCATCCAGAGTCCGAGATTATGAAGTTGTTCAGTAGTGTCTTCTATAAATTCGATAGATCTATCCTTCATCTCAGAAAATATCTCGGAGATTTCCTCATCTGGTAGCCCTTTCAGGCAACTTACATCCTGATCTCTCATCGATAGTTTTTCGATCCTAGAGTTGAGAGGATCAAACCCCAGACCATTTCTAACGTATAGAGGCTGCATACTTTTGTACCGGGTCCAGACGTCATATACGATGCTTGAATAAAGTTCATCCCAATTCAAGCCGTCCTTTGCAGGGATCGGCGGTCGAGGCACGTAAAATTTTTCACTCCCTTCTCGTGAGTCATTTGACTCCTCATCTATACCTTCAGAAATCCAAAAATCATCTATTTCATCTTCCAATACTTGAGGATCAAACTCTTCATCCTTATCCATGATATCTTGTCTTAAATCGATATCTTCCTTCTAACTTAAATTAATTTTGTTTGTAAATCTAGAAGAAGTTGATATTACAGCTCAAACATGAGATGTTAGGAGTTCTACCCTGAATGTACACTTTCACCCGAAACATTCTCTGCGGCTTCCTTTATCGCTTCTGAATAGGTGGGATGTGGGTGTATGAGCTTTCCCAACTCCTCGGCAGTCATCTCCTCCTCTATGGCCGCCGTAGCTTCCATGATTATGTCTGTAGCTCCTGGACAGGCGAGATGTACTCCTAGTATTTTGTTTTTTGAATCTGCTATCACCTTAGCGAGTCCCATCCTCTCCCCCGTGGAGGATCCTCTTCCAGTCGCAGATATCGGGAACCTTCCGATTTGAAGCCCTCTCTCTTTTTCTTTCGCCTCTTTTTCTGTGAGGCCTATGCTGGCCATCTCTGGGTGAGTATAGATGCCCGCGGGAACATTCAAATCAGAAAAATTTTTGGTCTCTTCATCCAATATATCTCGCACCGCGATCTCAGCTTGTTTAAAAGCTGAGTGAGCCAGCATCGACTTTCCATTTACATCTCCTATCGCATAGATCCCTTCGGTGCCTGTTCGCATCTTTCCATCGACTTCGATATGACCTTTTTCAGAAATTATATCAACTTCACTATCAGGGGGAGTTGGCTTTCTCCCGACTGCACAAAGGACTTTATCGGCCTCTATATTCTTTTCTGTTTCTCCCTCTATCTTTACCTCTAGAGGATCATCCTTCCTCACTTCAGTGACTTTTGATCCCGTGAAGAATTTCACCCTTTTCCTCTTCATCATCTTTTCCGCGACTTCACTCAGGTCTTTATCCATGTTAGGTAAAAGATGATCCATCAATTCGACTATCGTCACTTCTGAACCAAGGGCTGAATAAATATATGCAATCTCTAATCCTATATATCCTCCACCTATGATCAAAAGAGAATCTGGAACACTTCCCAATTCTAAAGCCTCTTTACTGGAGATTATATCTTCCCCATCTATCTGAACTCCAGGTAATGAGATAGGTTCAGACCCAGTAGCTATTATCATATTATCGGATTTGACAGTCCTCTCGTTCACCTTTATCTCGTCCGAACTGATGATCTCTGCCTCTCCTTCTATGAGATCTACATCATGTTTTTCAAAGAGGTTCTTGATGGCTTTTCTAGATACATTAACGGCTCTTTCTTTTTTTGACATGACCTTATCGAGTTCTACACCTTTGAATTGAACTTCGATGCCGTCTCTTTTTGATCCTTTTATCATCTCTATCTTTTCAGCCGTGGAAAGAAGTGCCTTCGATGGTATACATCCATGATTCGTACAGACACCACCTATAGGGCCTTTTTCTATCACGGTAACGTTCAGACCTTTTTTAGAGGCTAAAACAGCCGCCACATACCCTCCAGGTCCACTTCCGATGATAGTTACGTCCTCGTCCATCTTATCGAATTCAGTATTCAAAGCTTGTTATTTATAGAGTTTGGTTGCACGGGTTTGATATTTAGTGGGGTATAATCCATAAATATTAATAATAGTTCGTTAATTACACGCATGATGAGATTTAAAATGAGGCGATGGAACCATGGAATCATTAGTGGATGAAGCTCTTTCTAGCGAAGGTGAGGCCAAAAATGAAGGATATCAGGACACCGAAACCGACGAAGAATTGAAGGAGGTCCTTGAATCCCTCAAGACAAGAATACATATAGTCGGACTTGGAGGAGCTGGATGCAATGCGATAAACCGCATATCAGAAGAAGGCATCCATGGTGCAGATTTGATCGCTGGTAACACCGATGCCCAGGACTTACTGACTGTCAGAGCTAACAGAAAAGTACTGATGGGCAGAAACTTGACGAAGGGCCTTGGAGCAGGCGCGAAACCGGAGATAGGAGAAAAAGCTGCAAAAGAGTCCCAAGAAAAATATGAAGAGATATTGAAAGATTCAGATATCGTCTTTTTGACCTGTGGTCTCGGTGGAGGTACTGGAACCGGTTCGATAGCACCTGTAGCCCGCGTGGCAAAAGAAGCAGGCGCTTTGACCATAGCGGTACTGACCAAACCTTTCGAGGCCGAGGGACAATCTCGGATGAAAAATGCCCATTGGGGTATCAAACGGATAAGAAATGTTGCAGATACAGTCATCGTCATCCCAAATGATAAGTTGTTAGATCTCGTTCCAAGATTACCCTTGAACAAAGCTTTCAAAGTGGCCGATGAAGTTTTGATGCGTGCTATAAAGGGTATGACTGAAATAATCACCAAACCTGGCCTTGTTAACCTAGATTACAATGATCTAAAGACAATCATGGAAGGTGCAGGACAAGCCATGATCGGCATGGGCGAATCCGACGCCGGTGGAGACAAGAGAGCAGAAGAAGCTATAGAAGAAGCGATAAGTTCTCCGCTCCTCGATGTGGATATGTCAGGTGCTTCGGGAGTTCTCATCAACGTGACCGGACCCGAGGACATGAGCGTTCACGAGGCAGAGATGGTGGCTGAAAGCGTAGAAAAGAAGGCCGGTAAAGGTGCTAATATAATATGGGGCGCTAGTGTTGACCCAACTCTAGAAAACACGATCAAAGTGATGATCGTAGCTACCGGAGTTAAATCAGACCAGATATTCAGTGCTGACGAGATATCCAAAGAAGAAGGTATTGAGGAAGTGGCGTAAAAATCTTATTTTCCCTAATCTCTTTTTTCTCTTGACCCTATCAGTTCATATACCAATCGGGCCGCTAGATTAGCGGTGACATCTGATTCATCGTATTTTGGATTGGTCTCTACTATATCTATTCCTACGAGATTCGGTGATAATCGAGAGACCAACTCTTTCACCTCGAAGGATGATAAACCGAAGGGTTCAGGATTCCCTACGCCCGGGGCTAAAGAAGGATCTACTACATCCATATCGATGGAGAGATAGATCGGCTCCTTTATTCCTTTCAATGGCTTTTCGATACAGTTATATTCTCTCACTTGTTTTGAAGTAAAATAAGTTGGTTTTTTCTTCTCCGCAGACTCATCAGATAACGACCTAACGCCAATTACTGTTATATTCTCGATACCTAAGATCTCTGATATCCTTCTAGATACCGTAGCATGGCTGTGTTTTTTTCCCTCGTATTCGTCTCTAAAATCTAGGTGTGCGTCCAAGATAACAACTTCAAGGTCTGAAAAACTTTTATGGATGGAGGAAACTATCGGTGGAGATATCGAGTGTTCTCCTCCAAGTGTTATGGGAAACTTATCTTTTTTCACCGTATCAGATAGTGTTTCTCTTATCTCTACGCTAAGTTCTTCAAAATCTTTAAACCCGTTAAGATCTCCTGCATCGTGCAGATCGATCTGATCAAGTGATATGTCATATTCCATGATATAAGGTTCAAAACAATAGGATGCTTTTCTTATATACTCTGGACCTCTATGAGCTCCAGTTCGGAAAGAAGAAGTTTTGTCGTAAGGAACTCCCTTGAGAATATAATCTGCCTTATCAAAACTGGAATCAAAACTAGCAAAAGTTCGGACCTGATTCATACCTTTATTATCTTCTTCCTACCCATCGCTTCTAGATACCTGATGTTTTGTCCCTGTTCTATTTCCTCGTAGGTATCTTTATCCACATTTATCTGGAAAGTGTTATAGGATTCTAAATCCATAATATTCACTTCCCCGCTGGATTTGTTGACCACCTGGCCTTTTCTTCTATCTATTATAGGGACTCTGATCTTGGTCGTAACCGGATTCAACATACTGTGCTTTTTGTTATCGAAGATACCTTTACCTTCGATGCGTGCTTTTGCTTCTCCATGTTTTCCTGGTTTAGAAGTGTCTATACTCTTTATTTCACAGGGTTCATCATCTATTATGATATACTGATTCTCTTTTAGATTCCTTATCTCGTCCTGTTCCCAATCCATAATTATCACGCTGGAGTAAGACTTTATACATTAAAAACTTTAGGTTTGAGGGATTAGATCTTACCAGATCTTTCTGCGAGTTCCTCCATCTTTTCGAGCTTCTTTTCTAGAACTCTGATACCTCTTTTCCAGAAGTCAGGATCTGTGATATCGATACCTATCTTCTCAAGTAGATCTTTAGGATCTTCAGAACCACCGGCTCTCAAAAGATCAAGATACTGTGGGACGAACTCTTCCCCTTTCTCTTTATATATGTCATAAAGGGCCAAAACTAAAAGTTCGCCGAATGCATAAGCATAACAGTAGAAAGGGTAGTGGATGAAGTGCAGAACATAACTCCACCACCATCCGTATTCATCTCGAAGTTCCACTGAATCGCCGAATTCCTCTCGATTTGCTTCGAGCCAAAGTTGGTTTATCTCTTCACTCTTCAGTTCTCCACCTTCTCTATGAGCCTCATGTAATTTCTGCTCGAACCTTGTCATTATCACCTGTCTGAAGACCGTTGCGAAATCTCTCTGTAGTTTGTTCCCTATGAGGATCAGTTTGGTTTCCTCATCATCAACGTCATTCATCAGCTTGTCGAAGAGAAGCATCTCACCGAACACACTAGCCATCTCGGCCGTGGTTAAAGGTGTACTCTGTTGAAGGGCTCCCTGTTCTCTAGCGAGGTATTGGTGAACTCCATGACCCAATTCGTGGGACATGGTGATCATATCGCTGGTTTTATCGGAGAAGTTCAACATTATGTATGGATGAACAGATGGTACTGTACTTGCGCTGAAAGCGCCGCCTCTTTTTCCTTCTTTTATCTCTGCATCGATCCAGTTTTTATCGAAGAATTTTTCGGCTATATCTCTCATCTTGGGTGTGAATTTCTCGTAGGCGTCCAATACTTTCTCCCGGCTCTCCTCAAAATCAGTTTCTGGCATACCTCCCGGGAGAGGACTGTACCTGTCATAATCGTAGAGTTCATCGAAATCAACTATATCTCTTTTTAAGTTATAAAATCGTTCCACGATATGTGTATTCTCTTCCACGGTCTCCATCAGCGCATCTACTGTTTCTCTGTCGACTCTGTTGTCCAGGTTTCTAGGAGTCATCGGATCTGGATAATCACGGAATTCGCAGATAGTGGTATGATTTTGAACGATATTATTGAAGATAAAATTCAAAAGTTTATTTTCCTCTTTTAATGATTCTGTTACGCCGTCAGCCGCGGCCTTTCTCTTTTCTCTATCTTCTTCATAGAGTACGGATAAAGCCTGATCTAGCACCATCTCGTAACTTTCGTCTCTAGCTTCGAATTCGACTGTTATGTCGCCCATGGTCTGATCGAACAAACGCTTGAAAGCTTCCTTTCCAGTGTTCTGAAGCGATTCTATGATCTGCTCTTCATACTCCGACAGCATGTATGGAGTATGTCGCCTCCAATTGTTTAGATAGCTTTTGTAATGGTCCAATTCCTCGCTTTCCATGTATTCTTCCGCTTTTTCCTCGGATAAAGATTGCCATTCCAATTCAAAGAATATCAATTTATTTTTGACCTCGCTCTTCTTTTGATCGGCTCTTTGAAGCAGAGCTCCTCTATCTGGGTCTTGAGTATTCATAGCGTGATAAAGAGCCGCGAAAGAGGATATCTTATTTATAGATTCAAAAATATCCTCATATTCTTCCATCGCCTCTCTAAATTCTTCTTTTGAGAGCTCTGCGCTTTCTATATTCCCTTTGTACTTTTCCCTAAACTTTTCCGCTTTTTGAATACTTTTCTCTATATCTTCATCAAGTTGAGGATCTTCAGGACCGTCGTAAAGATCGCTGAGATTCCACTCAACTCCATCGGCGCTTGTTGATTTAGTCGAACTCATCTTGTTCACGTAAAGGGGGATAAAGGATGATGGAAATAAAGTTTTTTCTCCTTTTTGATGTGAAGATTTATAACTATAAAGGGTCATTATGCATACATAGCATAAAAAGAAGAAAGTTGATCATTCAAAGAGTGATTTAGAACGAGGATGGAAACATGGAATTTGCGAACGAATTTGATATTGGCAGTACTTGTCTTCTAGAAACTGAAGAGGAAGCCTCTACTTTCGAGGTGTTTAGATCGCTTCTCGATGACAGACCTGGATTATGCATAACAAAAAAAACTCCAGCTAGTATCAAAGACAAGTATGGTCTCGATAGAGTCCAGTTCGGTCACCTTTCCACTTCTGAAGACCCAACTACAATCGGTCCGAAGGAACTAAATTTATTGGCCTTAACTATAAAAAAATTCGTATCTGAAGATAGAGGAGTAGTACTTTTTGAGGGTATAGATTATCTGATAGCTGAAAATGATATCTCATCAGTTATACGTTTTATACATTCCACTCAAGATAGAATAAGCGGTGGATCGAGCATGATGTTGATAGTTTTGAATACCTCTGAGCTCGACGAAAGAGACTTGAGGCTATTGAAAAACAGACTTGACTTAGAGGTGAAAAGTTTGGAAAAGAGCGTCGATGAAAAAAGAAAAACTTCTGAGCAAGGTGAACATCTTGTATCTCAAGTTAGGAGTATGATGGAATTTCTGAGAGAACAGGAGGACTACATCGAGAAAGAGGAGGATAAAATAGATAAAAAGAGTCCTTCTGGTGTTTCGGATTTTATGGGACTTGAATCACTGAAGGATGAGATAAAAGCTCTGAGAAAAGAAAACAGAACTCTAAAAAATGAGTTAGAAAACATCAAAACAGAAAGACAGAAGGAAGGAAAAGATGAAGTTTTCGAAGAGGAGATAGTGAATGAAGTCGTGGCAAAGGTAGAGGAAGAGAAGAAAGATATCAAAGAACAGATGGAGAAAATCGAGGAGGAAAAAGAGAAGAAACAGCAGGAAGACGATCGAATGATCTCTATGATAGAAACGCTGCGTAAATTGGAAAAAGAAGTAGGTTCTTTAAGAGATGAAGTTAAGACGATAAAAGAAGGATCTTCTAAAAGAGGCTTAGAGGGCCTAAAGGAAGAAGAAGTTACCAGTGAGGAAAGTGAGGAAGAGTTCGACATCATCATCGATTCTGCAAGCTCAGCTGATCAATCCGACGTGTCGTCAGAAGGAGATATCGGAGTGATCCAGGAACCTAAACTGGAGGACGAGTACCTATCTGAAGAAATAGAAGAAAAAGAGAGCGCTGAAAAAGTTACTGATGATAGAATCAGATATGATGGAGATAATATCATCTTGAAATCAGATTCCAAATTCACCGATGACATAGAATCAAAGGGCAGTATCGAAGTTCAGGAAGGCGTTACATTGAACGGATCCTTGAAATCTGAGGAGGATATAATCATCGATGAGAACACGACCATCCAGGGCGAAATAATGTCTAAATCGGGCGATGTAGATATCGGAAAAGACTGCAAGGTTACAGGTGAGATCTCCGCTAACTCTGTTTCGATCTCTGAAAGAAGTAAAGTGGAGGACATCAATGCTAAAAAAGAGGTCCTTTTGGAAAATAATACTAGGGTCCGAAATATCTCATGCCAGGGCGACGTAAGGATCTTTGAGAATGTTGAGATCGATGGAGGGATAGATTATGGTGGTCAATTAGATCTAAACGGGGACTATATCAATATCAGGGGGCGTATCCGACCTGTAGAGAACGAGGAAGAAGTAGTGAAGGAAAAATGGGTCTGAGGGGGAGAGGTATATAATAGTTATCGGCCTTTCCTCTCCAATTTTTTTACGATAGAAAAGAGCTTTTTGATCCTTTCTTCAGTAAGTCCGATCAGCGGTCGGAGTATCATCAACTGGGATTGTCTTCTTGAGCAGTCCTCTAGTCTTTCACCCAAAACCAATGCCTTTACCTCTTTTGGTTTTTCCAATGACAGCATCTTCTCAAAATTTTCGACCTCTACCTTTTTGAGATTCGGATCCCACCTTCTCAATCTCTCGGTCCATTTACTATCTTCGATAAATGCGTGAGGACGGGCTCCTCTTTTCATCATCATCCAGGTGGCTAAAAAATCATATTCATCTTCGATGTAAGCAGCTATTTTACCCTGTGAACTCAGGGGTAGACCTCCAGGTCCTCCCTCGATTTCAGTGAATATATAAGCTCGGGCATGTCTTACTTCGATATGGATCTCATTTTCTGGATCATCTAGATCGACATCAAGATCCTGATTTTCTTCTAAAATCAAACTTCCAACCTGTTCCTCAACATCTTGGCTGCCGTATTCGTGTTGTCCTGTCCTTCTAGCTCTAACGGCGAAACTTCCCGAAATATCATCAGCAAACTTTTTTGCTTCATCCTTGATCTCCTTAAGATCGGACTTCAGTTCCTTGACTGGGCTGTAAGACACTATACCGAATATCCTAGAGAAGAGATAGGAGTTCTCTCTTTGAGTATAGGCGAATATCCTACCTAGGTCCTTTCTATCGGTGATCACTTCCTTTTCTCTTGAAAGAAAGGTTCTTTCTATGTTGTCTATCAAAATATCTTCGAAATGTTTTCTGATACTAGGGCTTTTTGTTCCGATCTCGCCATAGCGGATGAGATGAGGTATCAGGTCTCCTCCATATTTTTTCCTATCACCATCTACCATAGTGAATCAACTCTTCGGCGGCTATCTTTTCTGGTTTTTTTGGTTTCCGTGCAGGATGGGCAATCGGCAAAAGAGCTATAGGTCTCACCCCTCCGGGGATATCAAGTTGATCTGCAACCTTGGATTCATCGAAAGCACCTATCCAACAGGAGCTATATCCCATATCAACAGCCGCTAGAAGTATGTTCTCTACAGCGGCAGTAGCGTCCTGTATGGAATAAAGTTCTCTTCCACGTTCACCGTACCTTTCCGCAGACCTTTCTTTGTTCGCACAGATCACAATGACCCAAGGTGCATCGCCAATGAAGGACTGCCCATAGGCGTTCTCTACCAACTTTTCTTTTTCCTCTTCATCGTCGACTATTATGAAATCTCTAGCCTGTCGATTGCCGGCCGAAGGTGCCATATGACCGATCCTTATCATCTCTTCGATATCTTCTTTTGGTATTTTCTCTTCAGTATAGGATCTTACACTCCTTCTTTTTTCTGCAATTTTCTTAAACTCCATATTTCAAACCTCCAACGATGCTATTTTTTCGGCAAATTCGGCCATCCACTTTCCGTAGTAACTGCACTGTTTGAGTTCTCTTTCGTCCGGTTCATCAACGACTACAGGGCCGTAATGGTCTCCTTTTGGCATGCCTTTTATTATCATGCCGTGTATCATCAAAGACTCTAGAAGAGCTATGATTGTAGTTTCGTTTCCACCAGCGGTGTTCGCACTGGACGTGAATGCGCCTCCAACGGTGGATTCCAGATCCCCATGGTGTTTGATACTTTCATCTAGGAATCCTTTTATCTCAGCGCATGGAAGTCCATAATAAGTTGGCGAACCGATAACGACACAGTCGTATTTCGGCAGCGATCCTATCTCCGCTTCACTTACGGGTTTTAAATCTATTTTAACATCTGCTTCGCTCTCTTCTGACCCCTCTGCTATCTTCTCAGCCATCTTTTCTGTTGTACCACTTTTTGAATAATAACATATCAACATTTCAGTCATCGTATCATTAAAATATAAAATTCCTCGATTAATACCTTTTGGTTAAAAAGAGAGCTATCTAAGGTCTGATAGAAAATATTTTTTAAAACCGATTTGAACTCTACCTGAACTTTAAATTTGTTTACCTGTTAAAAAATCACAAAAGTTATGTAAGACAACTTCAATCTACCTTCCAAAGGAGCTTAAATACTTCCAAATCCCAATTCAAAGGTGAAAGCTTGTTGAGTGAAGAAGAGACGATCCAAACGTTAAAATCTATCGGCCAAGAAGATTTCGAACATATCTCTTCAACCTTATTGGAAAAGATGGGGTTCAACATCTCCTCTTTGGAAGCGAGAGATAGATCTATATTGGTCGAGGGACAAATCGAGAGAGGGGGCAATGTACGAGATTACCTGATCAAATGCAGCAGGGCCGAAGAGAACCTCAAGGAAGAGATAAGGGAGCTTCATGAACTTTTGGGTGGAAAAAAATACGGATTATTCCTGACAACAAGTCTAAGAGATAGAGGCGTAGAAAAAACTGAAAAGATCGAGTTCGTTGGAGGTACTCCTTTTTATAAACTTTTAAAAAAATTTGATATGTTGTCTCAGGTTGAAAGTTACCGGGAGAAATTGAGTGAAGAGCAAAAAAAGAAGAAAAGCTTGGATAAAAAACAAACCTCTGATAGGTCGGAGATCGAAGAATGGGGTAAAAAAGGGAAGGAGATGTACACTGAGGGCAAATACCAAGAAGCGATAAAGTGCTTTGAAAAAGTACTAGATATAAATCCTGAAGATCATGTAGCATTGAATAATAAAGCTTTATCTCATCTGAAAAAAGGAGATTATGAGAAAGCCCTTGAATCTATAAACGAAGCGATATCGATACATCCTGATTTCGAAGACGCTTACTTGAATAAGGCCTTCATACTGGAGAAAAGAGAAGAACTCGAGAAGGCAAAAGATACTGTGAAGAAGTTGATCGATCTGAAACCTGGTAAAGCGGAGTACCATTATATCTATTCAGCATATCTGAGAAAAATAGGAGCGCTTAAAAAAGCGTGGGCATCTTCACAAAAAGCTTTGGAACTTGATCCGAGATATGATAAAGCGAAAGAGCTCAGTTCCACCCTCCGTAGAGAACTGAAAGAAGAAACTGGAGAGGAACCGGAGGAGTTGGAAGACCTAGAGATTGAAGAAGCTGAAGATGATCTGAAAAATAAACTCGAAAGCCTAGAAAAGCAAAATGAAGAACTCAGAGAAGAACTCGAGGAAAAAAAATCTGAAATAACTGAACTAGAAGACAAAATATCGGATCTTGAAGTGGAGAAAAACAAGGTGGAGAATAAATTCGAAATGGAGAAGAACAGACTTCGAAACACTATAAAGCTAAAGCAGGAGAGGATCGACAATCTACAAGAAAGAAGGGACGAGTTAAAGGAGTCCTTGGATAAATTGGAGGAGAGTGAAGAGGAAGATGAAGAGCCTACTGAAGTCGATTTAAAAACCAAAGAGAAAGCCGTCAAAGAATTACAGAGTTTAAAATATGTAGGTCCCGAACTCGCCGACAGGATCTATGAAAGCGGTTACAAAAGTATAGATGATCTTAAGAAAGCATCTCAAGAAGAATTGAGTGAGATAAAGGGTATGGGTTCAGCTATAACGGAGAAGGTTTTTGAATATCTTCAGGAAAATTGAATTTCAGGTCTATGGTTTAATTAAAAGCCGTTTTCAACAGCTGACGAAATACAACTTCAGAGTTCAAATGCCTTTTCGATCTCTTCTAAAACTTTTTCTTCATCGAATGGCTTTATGATATAACCCGAGGCGCCTTTATTCATCGCTTCAGTAACTTTTTCGTGCTGTCCTACTGATGTGACCATGATAACTTTTTGATCTTCATTCTTTTCTTTGATTTTGGGAAGAGCTTCCAATCCATCCATCTCGGGCATTATCACATCTAACGTTATCAGATCGGGATTATGTTTTTCCATCATATCTAAACATTCTTTTCCGTTCTCAGCTTCACCGACCACATCGTAATGCTCAGATATCAGATCCCTCAACATCTTACGCATGAAATTGGTGTCGTCAACTATTAGGACACTTTTGGACATAGCGTTGCCATATTTCTATAGGCATATTTATTATTTCTGTTCGACTTTTAATCTTTAGGACGATTTCTAAGGTTAAAGTTGATAGGAACAAGAGAGAAACCAATTTTATTTTTTATTAATATATTGCTAATTTATGAAATACCTATATGTGTGGGAAACAAATATATAAACGTAGTTGATTAGTTTAGTCAAATTATGGAGAACAAGCAAAAAGAGGAAACAAAGATAAAGTTAAACGAAGACAATATCTTTCTTTTAAGAGAAATCCTGGAAACTGCCGCTCGTAAAGCTGCTGAATCCATCTCCAAGATGTTGGGGACATCAGTCGAGACAGAGATACTTAACATTTATACCAACCCTATTGAACTGGTAGAAAAAGAAATAGAAAAAGAAGATTTAGGTATCATACTCTATTCTGAGCTTAAAGAAGGAGAAGGTGGAATAACTCTTTTTGTTATGGATGAAGAAAGTGCGATGAAACTTTCTGGAAAACTACTCGGCAAAGGAAACGAAAAATCTAAAGAGTTGGGAGAAGACGAGAGGAGTGCTTTAAGAGAAGTTGGGAATATCCTTTTGGGTAACTTTTTAGCTGAAATCGGAGATTATTTTGACATCCCTATACTGCACACACCACCGGAATTAAAACATGATATGATAGGTGTTTATCTAGAGAACCTCTTAAGTTATTCAGAAACTCTTGAAAATAACGCTATAATTTCTGAAGTAAAACTGGTCGCTCAAGGCGTAGGCGTGAAGGGTAGGTACATATTACTCCCAAGTGATACTCTTACTGAAGACTTTATTGATAACCTGTTTTGAGATGATGAGTGCCAATATGAATGTGAAAGATGAATACAGGATTACCGCCCACAAAACTCTGAGGGATAATACATGACTCAGGAGGAAGAAATCAAAATCGGAGAGATGGACATCACTAAAGATAAAAAAATAATGGTGGCAAGAGCGTTAGGTTCCTGTGTAGCCGTTGCCATCTATGACCGAGAAAAAGAGATCGGCGGGATGGCTCACGTACTTCTCGGAAAGGGAAACAAACATCGAGAAGGAAAAACTGCTCTCTATGCCGATAAGGCTGTAGAGAGGATGGTCAGGGAGATAAGGAAATCAGGGGGACGAAAAGAAAACTTGGAAGCAAAGATTGCGGGCGGGGCAAGCATGTTTTCTTCACAATCAAATGGGAACGTCGGCAAGAAAAATATCGAAGCAGTTATAAAAGAACTAGAAGATAGAGACATACCTATAACGGGAAAGGATATCGGCGGGACAAATGCGAGGAACGTAAGATTCAAGGTAGGTTCGATGTCGATGACTGTCGAATCCAAGATATAGAATATACAAGCTTCCTAAAAATCGGATTTCTGATAAATATTTAATAACGGATATTCTAATACTATTTATAACGTAAAGGTAATTTTTTATCAAGATCGACTGCAAATCTCACATATCTCGTGAACGAATATGAGTCCTGGTGACGTCCTCCCCCTCCTAGAAGGAGGGGGCTTCCGGTCGAAAGCTACTGAGGTTGCATTCCGCTCGCCGACTTCATGAGAGAGT
>JBMCEH010000007.1:0-20474 GCA_048620775.1 Candidatus Natronoplasma sp.
TAATCAATATGTCCTCACAACTGGCGTTCAGCGGCTCGGACCACGGAACCTCTTATGTTGTGAGCAAATCCGCCTTAGTGGGATTGACGAGAGCCCTGGCCTTAGAATTGGGACATGAAGGGATAACGGTCAACGGTATAGCCCCAGGAACTATCGACACGGACATCATAGCGGGATATTCGGATGAGAAAAGGAAGAAGAGGGCTGAAGATATCCCTCTTAAAAGACTCGGACAGCCAAAAGATATAGCCGATGCAGTTGTGTTCTTGGCCTCTGAAGAAGGTAATTATGTTCATGGAGAAGTGATAGGGGTTAACGGAGGTTCAATGATACATTGAAGACGTCAAAAGATTATAAAAATATATAAAAGAGCAACCTATGATGATTATCCAAAAGTGGTGATATATTGGTCAAAAAAGCTATAGTACTGGCAGCTGGTGAGGGTACAAGGCTCAGCCCTATAACCAAAGCGATACCTAAGGAGATAATCAGAGTAGGAAAGAACCCCGCTATAGAACATGTTTTGAAAGTCCTTAAAGCGGGTGGGATCAAAGACGTTTTGCTTATAGTTGGAAGAAAAAAGCACGCTCTGATCGATTATCTCGGGTCTGGAGAAAGACTAGGACTAAAGATATATTACAGGATGCAGGAAGAACCTAAAGGTACTGCACACGCTGTATCTCTCGGTGAAGATTTCATCGATGAAGACGAAGATTTCGCCATAATGTACGGAGATAACTATTTCACTCCTTACGAAACTATGAAAGATATAGTTGAGTTCCACAAAGAGAAAGAAGGGCAGGGAACTCTGGTTTTACACCCCGTCGATGATCCAACAAGGTTCGGCGTAGTGGATATAGATCATAACAAGGAGATACACGGGATGGTTGAGAAACCAAATTTAGAAGAGGCACAGCCTTACAAACTAAATGACCATTGGTTGAATATCGCAGGGCTGATGATAGTAAATTCTCAATTATTTTCCTACATCGATAAGACTGAACCTGGTAAAAAGGGAGAGATATGGTTGACTGATTCTATCGAGATGATGAGAAAAGATGGGAACAGATTTTACGGATTCAAATTCGATGGCAAGAGATTCGACATAGGCACGTTTGAATCACTGAGGGAAGCTGATGAATTGGAGCTCGAGAGGAAGAAGGAGAACGACCTATGAAAAAGATCGGAGTTGTGATCGGGACCAGACCAGAGATAATCAAGATGAGTCCCGTTATCCGTGAGCTCGAAAAAAAAGATTTAGATTATGATGTGATTCACACTGGGCAACATTACGATCAAGAAGTTTCTGGTATATTTTTTGAGGAATTAGAGATCGAAAGTCCTGATAGATACCTCAACATAGGCTCGGGTTCTCAGGCCGAGCAGACAGGAAACGCCATGATCGAACTGGAGAAGACATTCCAAGAATTTGACCCGGAGATAGTCCTGGTCCAGGGAGACACCAATACCGTATTGGCTGGAGCCTTATCAGCTATCAAGATGGGATTAGAAGTCGGTCATATCGAAGCCGGATTGAGAAGCTACGATTACCGGATGCCAGAGGAGTACAACAGGAGGCTGACGGATCATGCATCTAGTATCTTATTCGCTCCGACAGAAAAGAGTAAAATTATACTCGAGAAGGAAGATGTATGGGGAGATATTTTCGTAACAGGCAATACAGTGATAGATGCTTGTATCCAAAATTTAGAACTAGCTGAAGAGAAAGCTGATCTTGACTTTGACATACCAGAGGATTTCGTTTTGGTGACTGCACACAGGGCTGAAAATGTCGACAATGCGGATGTTCTAGAAAACTATACCGAGGTCTTTGAAGAACTAGAATATCCGATCATATATCCGATCCATCCTAGAGCTAGAAAGATGTTCAAACGATTCGGCCTATACGAAAGGGTAAAAAAGAACGAAGATATCTGCTTGGTACCTCCACAAGGATATTTTGAATTCCTCATCTTGATGAAGAGATGCGAATTCATACTCACCGATTCGGGTGGGATACAAGAAGAGGCCACCGCTCCAGGTATCGAGAAGAAAGTTTTTGTTCTCAGAGAGTCTACGGAAAGACCCGAAGCGGTAGAGGCAGGATACTGCACTGTCGTTGGTACAGATAAAGAAAAGATACTGAGCGCTATAGAAAAATATGAGGAGAAAAGTTGGAATCCTGGACCTTCGCCCTACGGCGACGGAAGAGCAGCTCAAAAGATAGTAGATATATTAGAAAAAAGGTAATCTTTGAATACCTTCGATCAAATTATCGGTACCCAGAGGATCATCACTATCAGGATGAGACCGGAGGCACATAGTATCGTTGCTATCACTCCCGCTTTTGTCATCTCATATGTTTTGAAATATCCAGTTTTGTAAGATAACGCATTAGGGGGTGTATTAGCAGGAAGTAAAAAAGCCATGCATGCTGCTAGTCCCGCCACAGGGGCCAATAATAATGGGTCTAAACCCAACGAATAGGCCAATGTTATCGAGACAGGTACAAATGTACTAGAAGTAGCAGTAAGGCTA
Source organism: Candidatus Natronoplasma sp. (assembly GCA_048620775.1). Taxonomy (GTDB): domain Archaea; phylum Thermoplasmatota; class Thermoplasmata; order Halarchaeoplasmatales; family Halarchaeoplasmataceae; genus Natronoplasma. The sequence goes on from JBMCEH010000007.1 coordinate 2,539, forward strand.
GAGAATAGAGTTATACTGAAAGCGGTTACAAATGCGATCGTGGCGACTATCAGGAGTAAATTGGCATCAGATAGAAAAACTTCCATCTGCTCCACTATGAGTTGTATAACCCCTGTTTTCCGTAGTCCCGAACCTAGTGCTAGTCCACCTCCTACCAATACGAATACACCCCATCCGATCTCGTCGTTGGCCTCTTCCCATTTCACAACTCCTAATCCAGGCAATATAAACATGAATGATATGACCAATGAAGCTATGTATAGCCATCCTTCTGGGAGAAGAAGACTAACTCCAATCAAATTCCTCAATATGTAAACATTTATAGTATCTAACAACCATAATGTTACCGCGATACCGAATAGTAACAATACGTGCTTTTGACGTTTAGTCAGGTTTCCAATCTCATCTAATTCTTTTTTTACTTGCTCCTGGCCGCCCTCAATCCTTTTAACTTCAGGCTCGTATATAGTAGTCATAACTTTCCATACGATCGGCAAACTGATCAATAAAACTGGAAGCGCCCTAATTATCCAACCGGCAAACGATACAGATATACCTTCTTCCTCTAAAAAACCGATAGTGATCGGTATGGGTGGGGTACCAACAGGAGTTCCCATACCCCCTAAATTAGCGCTAAAAGCTATGCCGATGATCATAGCTTTGCCTAAATTAGTCCCTTTAGGATCCTCCATAACTTTCTTCATCATACCGATGCCGATAGGTATCATGATCGCAGTTGCGGCTGTGTTGGAGATCCACATCGAAAGAAAGGCAGTTGCGATAAAAACTCCAAAAATCAAATTTTCCGTTTTTTCTCCCATCAATGCTATGAATTGTAATCCTATCCGTTTATCTAAATTGTATTTTTTAAGCGCCGTGGCTATCACAAATCCTGCTAGAAGGAGGGTATTGACCGGTGTTGCGATATAGGCAAGACCATCCTCTACTGAATGAATCCCCACAATTATCTGAAGTAAGATGACTAAAAAAGCTGTAACAGCAATAGGTAAGGCTTCCGTGATCCAAAAAAGTGCCGCAGTGAAAGCGATAGCTATCATTATCCTTTGATCCATCTCCAAAGGTACAGGAGATAAAACGAAGATAGAAACTGCGATAAAAGTCAGGACGATTATCATCAATTTTCTGTTTAACTTGAACATTTTTTTCTCCTAGTTCACCAATTCTTTAACTTGGTTAAACTTAGATTTTATCGAGCGTAATAGAGAGAGACTTAAAAAATTTTCTTCGTTCCAAGATATTCTACATTTTCACATCAAACTATCAATATACTCAATATCCTTGCAAATATGACCATCCCTATCAAAGCGAAAGGATAAGTCGAGCCATATCCAGCTCCAACATCTTCGGTTCCAGTTGCTTTTATAGCAGCTCCAAGTCCCGGTGTGGAAGTCATGCCTCCAGTTATCGCTCCTGCTGTTACAATCCAGTCAAGATTCCAGATCGCTCTAAGAAGTAGGAGACCTGCCGCTATAGTTCCAAATCCAACGAACAACGTTATCAATATCAATTCCGGGCCTACAGTTAGGACCGCTTCTAAAAAACCCTCCCCAGCATCGAGTCCAACCACAGCCAAAAATATAGCAAGAGTCAATGATCTTATCCCTGAAAGGACTTCGTGAGACATCCTAGTTTTTATAGGACCTACTTTTCCGATATAACCCACCGCTAACGCCGCAGGCAATATACCTCCTGTTATTCCCAGTCTTACAACACCTAAAGGTCCTAATGGAATCGGTATCTCTCCTAATATTCCACCTAAAACTATGGCTAAAGTGAAACCACCAACACTGAAAGTGACAGTTTCTTTGGTCACCTTTTCTTTCGCACTTGTACTCACTTCTTCAATATTTTGTTTGAATTTCTGCCTCTCTTTCTCTATATCTATATCTCTTATTCTGGGCCAGAATTCTTGAAGTAAGATGACCATTATGACTCCAAGGGGATATGCAACGGAATAACCTATGGTTATACGGTCACCTATATCTTCTCCGACACCTTCTAGCTGAGCTCCAAGCCCAGGAGAACTGGTCAAAGCCCCAGTAAATGTGCCCTCGATGAATCTAGGATCAATGATTCCAATACTGCCCATTATCTGTGCACCAGTATAAGTCAATATCGCAGCTACCGTGGTCATCAGAAAACCCGCTACGATGAATTTTACCCCGTGTGCTTTTACGACTCCACTTATATCTCTAGCCGCCATAAGACCAACGGCCGCTACAAAAAGGGCTAGTGAAATTACAAAATAAGTTTGAGGTACTTTTACTTGAGGTATGGCATCTAATCCAAATCTATCGATACTACCTAAAATGCTCAAACCTAATCCGGCAAAAAGAGCTCCAGATATCCCAAACCTAAATCCCTTGAGCTCCAATCTTCCTATCAATATACCTATGAAGACCACCAATGAAACCACGAACAGATTGTTTTCTAGAAGTCCTCCTATAAAGGCCAATTTCCCACCTCATCTGATAAACGGTGTTCAAACGTTTTATTCATCTGCACGATTTCGACAATTCTGTATACATACTTGTTTAAATATCTTTTCTTTCTTTAAGATGCAAGGTCCTACTACCACCTACGGGGACTGATTTACAACATCCAAAATTATTAGTACTTACGATGTGATAAAATTTTAGAAAGAGGAATAAGTATGTTGGAAGGACTATTAGGAAAGAAGTTGAATGGTTTGAAGAACAAGGACGTTTTGGTAGTTATGGACGACGGCCTGGGATTCCTTGGTGAATTGAAAGAATTCGATAAAAAAACCTTGGTCTTGAGAAAAGTTTTACAGTCTAATTTTGAGGACATAGACTGGAAAGAAATTTCGGTTGGTTCTAAAAAATTCAGGAAAAAAAGTAAAGATGACAAAAAAGCAGGATTCGCCAATTGGAGCCATGTAAACCTGAAGGAGGTCTATATCAGAACAGATCATATCTCAAGGGTATGGCCATGGATCAAAAAGAAAAAAATGTCCGAAGGGGTGGAAGGAGATACGGAAGATAGGAAAAGACCTATTTACTTCGAAGAGGACTATCTCTAGAATGTTCTTCTCGTTAAATCCGACCTTTAACTACTGAATAAGAAAGATCTATATTGTTAAATTATTCATATTAAACCCCAAATTACTTATAACCGAATTGACCGTAGGGGGTTGGAGGAGGCCGATGAAATTCGAGGAGATAAACCTACTCTTAGTAGATAATGAGGTAGACTTTTTGGAACAGGCAAAGTCCATATTGAAAGAAAAAGATGAACGTTTCGTCATAGAGACCTCGAAAACTGTTAAGGACGCACTAAAACGGATAGAGAATAAAAATATCGATGTAATAGTTTCGGATTATCGGATGCCTGATAAGGACGGTATCGAATTTCTCAGAATTTTGAGAGAGGAAAAGGACAACAGTATCCCTTTTATCATATTTACGGGTAGGGGTTGGGAAGAGGTAGCCATGAACGCCTTGAACTTTGGAGCTAACAAATACATTTGGAAAAAAGAAGAGCTAACTCTTTATGATAAAAAACAGGAAGAACCAGCGGGACAATATGATCTATTAGCAAAAGAGATAGTTAATGAATTCAAAAAACTCGAAAGCAAAAAGACCCTGGAGTTCATCCATCATATCATTGAAAGGTCAAAAGACGGTATCTTTTGTATAGCTCCTGATGGAAGAATATTGTATGGGAATAAGAATGTCAGAGATATGTTGGGATATGATAAAAGAGAGCTCCAGGATATGAATATATCCGATATAGACTCCCGCTTTCAAGAAGATGAAAGGGATGATTTTTGGAAGAGGCTTAAAGAAGAGAAATCGATAACACTTGAAACCGAACAGGAGGGAAAAGATGGTACGATCCTTCCGGTGAAGATGACCAGCAACTACTTGAAGCACGAAGATAGAGAATTAGAATTTGCTTTCATCAGGGAAAATACAGAATGAAAAAGAACAATCAACAAATTTTTTCATCCGTTTAAAATTCTCACGATATCTTCATGTATTTTTCCGTTGGAAACGAGGATCGATTCCGCCTCCAAATCGTATTTTTGACCGCTCACCCTGCTTACACTTCCACCGCTCTCCTCTACTAGAAGCAAACCAGCCGCGGTATCCCATGATTCAAGCCCTACCGCCCAGAATGCGTCCAAAAATCCAAGGGCGAGATAGGAAAGATCTACGGAAACTGAGCCGGTTCTTCTAACACCTTCTACTTTCGGTGCGATTTTTGTAAAATACTCTAAATTTTTGTTCCTACCACTTTTGGTGTAAGGAAAACTTGTAGAAACTATCGACTTTTCGATATTTTCAACTTCTGATACAGACATCTTTACATCACCTACATAAGCACCTTTGTCCCTTTCTGCGTAGAAAAGCCTGTCATGGATTGAGTTGTATATCACGCCCAACTTGATTTTATCTCTCACCTTCAATGCTAGGGAGACCCCATAGATGGGGAGACCATGAGCGTAATTTGTGCTTCCACTTATAGGATCTATGTACCATACTTGATCGCTTCCACCTATCACAGTATCAGTCTCCTCGGTTATTATATCATGTTCGGGGAGAGTCTCACTTATTGCTCTTACAATTTCACTTTCTACCCGTTTATCCATCTGAGTGTAAAGATCGAATTTGCCCTTATATCGGATTTCCAAATGATCATAGATATTTTTCTTTAAATCGTCAACTACCGACCCGACCGTATCTTTTGCGAAACCAAGTAGATCGTCTTCATTCATCTCTATCAACACATTCCGTATGTTCGATCAAAAAGTCCTTCAATTCTTCTGCATCTGCTCCAAAACCGCCACCCTGGGCGAAATCAGAGGTACCTCCTCCACCTCCGCCAAACTCCTGACTCATAGATCGGATGAGATCGTTAGCACTGAGGTCTTCAACATCATCTCCGACTCCAACAACAACGCTCAAAGATCCATGCTCGTTGATAATCACCATCACTTCATCTTCTCCGACCTCATCTTTCGCCTTATGAGACAGCATTTCGGAATCTTCTGTAGATACCGTCTGCACTAGAAGGTTATAACCCTCTTTCTCAAATCTCTCTAATTCTTCTAATTCCCTTTCTATCTTCTCGGATTCCAACCGCTCCACATTCTTTTCTAACATCTCTAACTTATCCTGTAATTGCCTTATATCCTTCGGGAGGTCTTTTTTGTTGGTATCTAAAGCCTTCAAGGCTCTCAAAATGGACCGCTCCTCTCGATAATCTCTTCTCAAAGCTTCCTCCCCAAAGGAAAAGATTATACGGGTCACACCTTCCTGAAGTTTCTTTTTGCCCTCTACCCTTATCCTACCGACCTCTAATGTGTTTTCAAGATGAGTTCCGCTGCACACACCTCTATCCCAATCTTCGACTTCGATGATCCTCACTTTTTCTCCTTCAGGTATCTTTTTAGCGAAGGCGATCTCATCGGACCTTTCGATCTCTTTTCTATCTAATATCTTCCAGGTTACGGGTCGGTTTTCTAGAATGACTCTATTGCACAGTTCTTCCAATTTCAGCATCTTTTCTTTATCGATGTGAGTTTCTGTTTCAAAGTCTATCCTGGCCTTTTTCTCGCCGATATCGAATCCAGCATAGCTCACCTTTCCCATGACCTCTCTTCCTGCGCCATAAACAATATGTGCTCCGGTATGTCCTCGCATGCAGGTGTTTCTGAAATCTTCGGCTACCCTTCCTTCAACCACATCTCCAACTTTTAGATCATGATCCTTCAAATAGTGAACTATATCTTCACCTTTTTTTTGTACATCTTTGACTTCGTGACCACCTAACGTTCCCTTATCCGGTGGCTGCCCGCCTTCTTCCGGGTGAAAATACGTCGTCTCCAATATGACCCTATCGCCTTCAACATCTTTCACTTCACTCTCAAAATTCATTTTTTTGGGCTCTTCCCAAAATGGAGGATGATATGTCATGAAATAAAAAAAGGAGGTCAGGGTCTAAAAACGTTTTGTTTTCCTTGTTTCAAAGTTCCCAGAAGAACTTACCGTCCTTCATTATTATTTCATCGTCCACTTTTAGGAGACCTTCACTCATATCCTTTATCATGTCTACATGGATTGCACTTTCATTCTGTTCTCTATCTTCACTTACACATCTAGCGTAAGCTCTACCCAATGCAAGATGTACTGTATCGCCCATCTTTTCATCGAAGAGCATATTTTTGGTGAACACATCTATCCCTCGATTAGTTCCGATACCAAGTTCACCTAATCGCTTAGCGCCTTCATCGGTATCCAATGTATCTTCCAAGGCTTTCTCGTTTTGTTCAGCCGAATATTCAACTACTTCACCGTCCTCAAATTTTAATTTTACCCCGTTAATCTCCTTTCCTCGATGTATCAGCGGTTTATCGAAGAGTATCTCTCCGTTAACACTATCGACAACTGGCGCAGTAAACACCTCACCGCTGGGCATATTGTGATCCCCATCAGAATTGATCCCGATCATACCGTCGATACTCATGGTGAGTTCCGTTTCTGGTCCTTCTATGTATACCTCACTGCCTTCATCTAATTTTTCCTTCAGTTGTTCCTGCATATCGTGTACCTCCTGCCAATCTCTCAATACAGCATCATAGACAAAGTCTTTATATTCGTCCAATGACATCCCAGCCATCTGTGCCTGGGCGTTTGTTGGATGCTGCGTACCACACCATCTTTTTGACATCTGTTCTTCCCGTATAGGTTGTCGAGCCTTGGAGTATTCCGCCATGGTTTTACCAGGCACATCACTCATAGCCTTCAGATTAGGATCAGAACTTATCCCGATGATAACGTCAGCCTCTTCCATCATGGCCAAGATATGTTCTGGAGTTTCGAATTCACCTTCAAAATTCTTTAGATATGCTCGTTGTGACTCGCTCGATGAGTACAGGGTTATAGGTTTTGCTCCCTTTTTACCTATCTCTTTCTGTAAAGCGATGACCAAGTCCTTTGCTTCTTCTCCAGCACTGATGACCACATTGTCTCCTTCTTCTATACCGGTACTCCATTCCGTCAAAATTTTCGCATGTTCTTTTATCCTCTTATCCATGTATCTTCACCTTTGTTTGCATCTGTCTGCAAAGGTCAGATGTCAAGGATTATAAAATACTTTGTAATAATATGGGTTTGAAATCCTGATGATAGCGGATTGGATTTTCTAAAACCAACCGGATCTGAATCTTTCTTTAATTTTCTATTACTCAGAAGGAAAGCCAGCTAGAAACCAAGTACCAAAAGTAGTAACAATAATACCTGATAACAAAACAAAAAGATAAACGCCCGCTGGTGCATATGCTTGAGTACCGAATACATCTATGACGATTATCCCGAGGATCCCTCCAAGCGCTCCAAGTGATAAGCAATAATAAAATATTTTTTTACTCGCCTCTTCACTCCTTCGCGTTAGAAGAACGGATAAAATAGTCATGACAACTAGTATCAATAGATAAATGCAACATCCTTCCATGTTCTCAATTATTATAATTAGAAATATAATATTTATGTTTTCCGGATAAAGCCTTAGATTTTCTAAAACACTCCAACAAAAATTGTTTTTAGGTCCTTCTACTTATGCTTTTCAGATAAGATGGTCAGGGAAATACCAGAGAATATAGAAGAAGGAGACAGAGTGAAGATAACAAAGAAAGAAAATACATATGAAGGCGTACTGATGCCGCACCATCGTTTCAGTGGAGAGAAAATCATCACTCTCAAACTAGATAACGGTTATAATATAGGGATAGAAGCGAACGAGGATATTGAAGTCAAGTTGATCAAGAAGCAGAAAGAGAGACCCGAAAGGAGGGAGAAGAAAGTAGAGAGAGAGGAAGACAAACCTAAAATATCTATACTCGGTACTGGAGGGACGATAGCTAGTTACGTGGAATATAGAACTGGAGCTGTACATCCTGCCCAGGACGCCGACGACGTTCTTTATTCAAACCCAGAGATCGCCGAAAGGTGTAATCCAGAAGTTGATATAGTTTTCAGCAAACTGAGTGAAGATCTTCAACCAGAAGATTGGGTCACCATCGCTGATAGAGTTGTCGAGAAGTTAGAAGGAGATTCCGATGGTGTGGTCATTTCCCACGGTACTGATACCATGGGTTATACAGCCGCAGCACTCTCTTTTCTGTTGGAAGGTCTTTCCTCTCCTGTTGTCTTGGTAGGGTCCCAACGTTCCAGCGACAGACCATCAAGCGATGCACATATCAACCTTTTAGGTGCGATCGAAGTGGCAAAGACTGGAAATCCCGGGGTCTTTGTCGTGATGCACGACTCGATCTCAGATAAAAGATGTGCCATACATAGAGGTACTAAAGTAAGAAAGATGCACACGAGCAGAAGAGACGCTTTCGAGTCCGTTAATGAAACTCCGGTAGGGATGGTAGATCCAATTACGGGGGAAGTCGAATTCGAAGAGAATTTCAAACCGGCAGAAAAAGATCTGGTCAGAAGAGGAGATGTAGTCGACGACGTTTCACTTTTGTATGCCAATCCAGCTATGGATAAAGAAGATATCAGAAGAGCTGGTGGAAAAAAAGGGATAGTGATAGCGGGCACGGGTTTGGGTCATATCAGGACCGATCTAGTACAGGATCTAAAAGATCTCATCGAAGGAGGAACTCCTGTTATAATGACGAGCCAGTGTTTTTTCGGTACAGTCAACATGAACGTTTATTCTGCCGGAAGAGAACTTTTAGAAGCAGGTGTGATCTCTGGAAAAGACATGCTTCCCGAGACCGCCATGGTCAAACTCATGTGGGCCCTGAGCCTTGAAGAGGATACTGAAGAGATCATGAAGAAAAATATATCTGGAGAGATAACAGACAGGAGAGTAAGGTGATAATATGGGGATGGATTACAACGAACTCGGTTTGAGAGTCGGCCTCGAGATACATCAACAGTTGGATACCAAAAAGTTGTTCTGCGGTTGCGACTCAGAATTGGTGGAAGACGAAGGCATAGAGGTCATCAGGGATCTAAGACCTACTGAGAGTGAACTGGGAGAGGTAGACAAAGCGGCCCTTATGGAAGCGCAGAAAGGACTAAAATTTAGATATCAGGCTCCAGAAGGATCCAGCTGTCTGGTCGAATTGGACGAGGAACCTCCAGAGGGGCCCGACGAGGAAGCTTTAGATCTAGCGTTGACCATGGCCATTTATACCGAAGCGGATATCATGGACGAGGTCGCTTTCATGAGGAAGATCGTCATCGATGGATCCAATACAACAGGGTTCCAGAGGACCGCGCTTATAGCGACAGATGGTACTTTAAAAGTCAATGATAAAAAGATTGGGATCCCGACTATGTGTCTTGAAGAGGATGCGGCTAGAAGTATAGAAGAAAAAGAAGGTGAAAAGGTCTACCGGTTAGATAGGTTGGGGATACCTCTGGTGGAGATAGCTACAGACCCTGATATGAACTCTCCTGAAGAGGCGAAAGAAGTCGCTCAGAAGATCGGAGGTCTTTTCAGAGGTACGAAAAAAGTGAAAAGAGGTATAGGGAGTATAAGAGAAGACCTGAACGTATCCATAGAGGAAGGAGCTAGGGTAGAGATGAAAGGAGTTCAAGAATTGGATATGATCCCTGAATATGTGGAAAAAGAGGTCGAAAGACAGATCAGGCTTTTAGATATAAAAGATAAGTTGGAATCTAGGAACGCTGAGGTGAAAGACAAGATAAATGATGTTACAGAAGCTTTTGAAGACTGTGATAGCGGGATAATCAAAGGTAATATAGATTCAGGTAAGGGTGTATATGCGGTAAAACTCGCAGGTTTCGATGGCCAATTGAGAGGGGAAGAAGGAAAAGCTTTACTTGGACCTGAACTGGCAGAATACGCCAAAAAGACTGGGGTCGCGGGAATATTCCACAGCGACGAGCTGCCCAAGTATGGCATAGAGGAGAAAGAGATCGAATCGGTCAAGGAAGAACTTGATTTAGATGCCGTTGATGCTTTTGCCCTTGTCACAGCTAATGAACAACAGGCTGAAGAAGCACTTGAAAGAGTCATTGAAAGAGCGAATATGGCTCTTGAAGGCGTTCCTGAAGAGACCAGGCAGGCTCGCCCCGATGGAACTACGGTTTTCATGAGGCCTCTAGCGGGAGAGGCGAGGATGTATCCCGAGACGGATATTCCGCCTAAGACAGTGGATGAAGAAAGGTTGGAGAGATTGAGGGATCAGCTTCCTGAGAGACCAGAAGAGAAGATCGAAAGATTCCAGGAAGAATATGGTTTAAACGAACAGCAGAGCGAGCAGTTATTCAAGAAAGGCTACGACGTTCTCTTCGAAGAGTCCTTAGAAAAATGTGATGACCCTTCTGTCGTCGCCAATACATTCTTACATACATTTCCGGATATTAAGAAGGAAGGCTACGATACTGAAGAGATAGAGGAAAATAAACTCTTCGACGTTTTTCATAGATACGATTCAGGTGAATTTGCTAAGGAAGGCATACCAGACCTATTAAAAGAGATCGCCGAGGGAAAGAGCGTCGATGAGGCGGTCAAAAGTGCCGGACTAGAAGCCGTTGATGATGAAAATATCAGGCAGATCATCATCGAAGTTATAGAAGAAAGGATCGACTTTGTGGAGGAAAGAGAGATAGGCGCCGTAGGCCCATTGATGGGAGTCGTTATGGAGGACTTAAAAGGTAAGGCTGACGGTGAAAAGGTAAGCAAGATACTAAGAGAGGAGATTCAAAAGAAAATTGGATAGATATGATAGACGAGATAGAGAAGTTGAAAGAGGAGAAGGAAATAGAAAAACTTATCGGTCTTCTCCAGGAAAGTGAAGCCAAGATAAGAGAGGAAGCGGTAAAAGCCCTAGGAATGATTGGTTCGAAGGAAGCTCTCTCCTATCTTATAGAACGGTTGAAGGAAGATCCTGCCGCGACCGTAAGAGCTAATGCAGCTTTAGCTTTGAGCCATTTCGAAAGTGAAGATTGTAAGAGAGCTCTGAAAGAAGCAGTAGAGGACGAAGATTGGGAGGTGAGGCACGACGTAGCTATCGCTATGAGAGAGTTCCAGGACAAAGAAATTGAAGAAAAACTCTGTTCTTTGATCACTGACAAAGAGATGGAAGTCAGGAAAAAGGCTATAGATTCGCTTGGAGAGATGGGCGACGAAGATATGATCTCCGAGTTAAAAAAACATCTAGGATATGAGGAACTGAAAAAGAACGCTGCCCGAGCTATAAGTAAGATAGGAACTGAAAAAGCCTTAGAACCTCTAGAAAAGATGTATCATAACGGAGATCAGGAGATGAGAGAGATCGCTGTCCAAGGGATAGAAAACATCAAGAGCGAAGATGCAAATTCGATACTCCTCGATGCACTTGAAGATGAAAGCTGGAGGATAAGAGAGGAAGCCGCCAAGATATTAGGCGAAAGAGGAGATGGTGAGTATATACCGCATCTTGTAGATAGGCTAGAAGATGAGAATAAGTACGTTGTGGAAGCTGCTCTCAGAAGTTTGGGCACGCTCGATGAGGACAGTGTGCTTGAGGCGATAAAAGGAAAGATCGATGATGAAGAACCGGTTATAAGGATAGCTGCCGCCGATGCACTTGAAACGATAGATACAGAGAAGTCTGCTAGATCACTTTTAGATCGACTCGAAAAGGAGGACAATCCAAGAGTACTCTGGTCTATCTCCGAATCCTTATCTGGCATCTCAAAAGATATCCTTGAAAATCTAGAAAAAGAGCTCGATGCGATCAGCGAAGATAAAGATATCTTCGTTTCCGTTTCGATGGCTAAAGCTGGTTTTTCATCTTATGCGGATGATCTGATACCAGCCCTCGACTCGGAAAGATGGAAAATCAGACAAAAGGCTGCCGAAGCTCTTGGCAATGTGGAAATAACAGAACTTAACAAGCGAAACAGAAAAAGAGTTGTCAGAAAACTGCGTGAAAGATTGAGAGATAATGACAAGTGGGTGAGGGTAAGATCTGTCAGAACATTGGCCAAAATAATATCCGATGTTGACGGAGAGATCCAAGAAATTGATCTTGAAAAGATCAGAGAAGATATATTTGAGATGGAAGATACGGAAGCAGACGAAGATGTTTTGGAGGCCGTTAGAGATGCGAAAAACCTTTTAGAACGGGTTTGAAACTTGTTAAGGTGAAGAAAAATGGATCAGGAATTCGTGATGATCTTGACCACGATAGGAAGTGAGCATGAGGCCGAAAAGATCTCAAAAAAGCTGATCGAACAAAATCTGAGTGCCTGTGTTCAGGTATATGGTCCTATAAAGAGCACATATCTATGGGAAGGTGAGTTGGTAGAGGATGAAGAATGGATGTGTTTTTTGAAGACACGTTCTGACAGGTTCGAGGATGTCGAGCAAAAGATCAAAGACATACACAGTTACGAAAATCCGGAAATCATAGCTCTCCCGATAATACAGGGGAGTGAAGAATATTTAGGATGGGTAGATGAGATGGTAAGGTGAGGTAGATGACGAAAATTTATTTATCTACTCCCTCTTTTGTCCTCACAGAATGAACCAGGAGCTACTTATAACGGTCTCGATACTCGTGGGGTCCGCTTTTATCCCATCTCTCATCTATCTTATCTGGATAAGAAATGCGGAGAGGTATGGGAAGAAGAGTTGGTCTGATCTTTCTAGGACGTTTTTATGGGGAGCGGTGCTTTCAGTCTTATTTGCGCTTGTTTTATCGCTGATATTCGTGGGAGTCATATCTGCCCCAGAGTTACAGCGTGAATATGAATTTTTAGAGGGTGAGACCGTTCAAACACTTATAATAGTTGTTATCATAGCACCTTTCGTAGAAGAGTTCACTAAAGTTTTGGGTGTCTTTTCTGTTAAAAGATCTCTAACTGATATAGAGTCGGGACTGGTCTTCGGAGCGGCTTGTGGTCTTGGATTTGCGGCTACGGAAAATCTACTCTACGAAAGCTCAGTTTATCTAACTGAAGGTTTCGGTTCCGCTTTCGTCAGTATAGTTGTCTTGAGAAGTATTGCAAGCACACTACTCCACGGAAGTGCAAGCGCCATGGCGGGCTATGGTGTAACTAGAGCCAAATTTGAAGGTTGGTACTTTTTCCTCCCGTATTATCTGATAGCGGTGTTCATGCACGGAGCTTTTAACTTTTTGGCGTCACTACAATTGGTGGTAGCTGGAGATATTTCCCTTTTCGCCGTATTGTTAGCGATATTGTTCTCTTTAGTATCTATCTCCTATGTACGCAAAAAGATAAAGAAACTCGATAGAATTTGAAGGAAAGAGGTGTTAGATTGGACAATGGTTTTACGAAGGATGGAAAGGACGTCGACGAAGTCAAGAACAGGTTAAAACATTTCAAGGAAAAGGATTTTGACTTCTCTTCCGGTAGGGTCTTCGCCTCCATGTGTACGGAACCACTTGATATAGCTAAAGAAACTTATATGGAGTTCATCGAGTCGAACTTGGGTAATCCCGGACTTTATCCAGGTACAAAAAAGATGGAAGAAGAGATCCATGAGGCAGTAGGTAGACTTATCAACGCGGAACGGATGAGATGTGTTTCAGTCGGTGGGGGTACTGAAGGGAACATCATGGCTCTCTGGAGAGCAAGAGAAAAAACAGATAATCGTAAAGTTATCTTACCGAAAAGTGCCCACTTTTCTTTTGAGAAGGCGTGTTCCCTCCTCGATATGGAAGCGGAATACGTATCTTTGAATGAAGATTACACGGTGGATATCGAGGAGATGGAGAAAAAGATAGACGACGATACCGCCGCTGTTGTAGGTATAGCGGGCACAACAGAGCACGGTGCTATAGACCCCCTTGAGAGGATAGGGGAGCTTTCAGGCGAAATACCTTTTCATGTAGACGCCGCTTTTGGAGGTTTAGTTATACCTTTCCTTCATATGATGGATTATGACGTCCCCTCATTAGATTTATCTGTTGAAGGGATAGATTCTATCTCACTCGATCCTCATAAGATGGGGATGTCACCGATACCTTTAGGGCTTTTCTATTCCTGCGGTAAAGACAAGATCTCTGTGGATTCGCCTTATCTAACTGGAAAAGAACAGAAGAGTATAAGAGGTACCAGAGCTAGTGCTTCCATACCGGCTTTCTGGGCTACCATCAATCTTTTGGGAATTGAAGGATATAAGGAGACGATCTCTGATTGCATGGAAAAAACTGACTATATTGTAGAGATGATGGAGAAGGAAGGTTTCGAAACTATAACAGAACCAAAAATGAACATAGCATCTTTTTGGAGCGAAGAGCCTGAGATATTGGTGAGGAAATGTGCTGAAAAGGACTGGTATATCTCGAGAACTGTACATCCCCCAGGACTGAGATTCGTAGTGATGCCACACGTCACCAAAAAATCGATAGAAAAAATCGTGGAGTTGTTGGGTGAATTGAGATGAGCTGTTTAAAGATCGGCAGTTTTGAGTTCGATATAGAAGAAGCGAGGTCGAAGCTGGAGGATATCGGAGCGGAAAAGATCATGGTCCAATTACCAGATGGACTGAGACCGAAGGCTCAACGTTTTTTGAAGCTGTTTGACCAAGAGGCTGTTATTTGGGGAGGATCGTGCTACGGTGCCTGTGATATCCCTGATGATATAGGTGAAAACGACGCTCTGATCCACGTAGGCCATGCTTCTATACCTAACCTTGAGGTGGATTATCCTATAATATACCTTCCCGGTAAAAGCACGAGATTTCGGGATGTAACGAAAGAGCTTTTTGAAAAGGTCGATGGAAAAATAGCCCTTTATGCAACAATCCAGCACATACATCAACTTAAAAAGATGGAAGATATCTTGTCTGAGAAAGGTTACGATACTGTCATAGGAGAAGGAAATAGCAGGATAAAAGATCCTGGACAAGTATTGGGCTGTAATTATTCGGTAAAAGTAGAAGACGCAGATCACCATCTCTACCTAGGTACGGGCAGATTCCATCCGCTGGGTCTTTCTTTCTCACTAGGTAAGGATGTTTTGATATACAATCCCTCGACCGGTCAAATAGATATGATCCAAGAAAAAGAAAGAGACGATTTCTTGAGAAAACGGTACGCAGCTATAGTCCGAGCCGAGGAGTGCTCTAAAATAGGTGTTATAGTTTCCAGGAAAAAAGGACAGAGGAGGATAGAGACGGCAAAGATCATTCAGCGGATCGGAGAAAGAGCTGGCAAAGAGATCATCCCTATAGAATTGGATGAGATAAAGAAGAGATCGATAGATGATCTGAATCTGAAATGCGCTGTAAATACAGCCTGTCCGAGGATAGCCCTTGATGACTCCAAAAATTATGATACCGTACTAGTGACTCCAGATGAACTCAAGATAGCATTGAAAGAAAAAGATTGGGAAGATTGGAAGATGGATGAGATCGATTGAAACTATTCTTCCATAATATCTTCAGCCTCGATGAACTCGCCTCTCTCTTTATATGCGGTCACGATCATCAACGAGGTTACGTTTTCTACACCTTCCAGATTTGAGACCTCTTTGGTGAGGAATTCCTTCATATGATCATAGTTCTGGAACCTGGCTTTTATAATAAAATCAACATCTCCAGTAACGAGGAGTACGTCCTCTACATTTTTTAATCTGGAAATCTCGGCGGCGATCTTATCGGACCTTTTTGTGTCGATATCAAGTGTTATCAGAGAACTTACCCCTCTGTCTTGGTAGTAGTTGGACAGGACCTCTTCGTATTCTTCTTTATTTTCGACTTTTGCCATATAGAACACATCTCCTGTGATTATCTACAAGTTTTAATTATAACTTCCGGTTCTCTATATGGTCGATCCGAGCTCTTCTTGGATATCTTCGTAGACCTGCTGGAGCAGGTTTTCGAAGTCCTCGTTTTCATATTCTACGTATCTTCCTAACCCGCTCTGAATTTTGGCTTTGTAGGAATCGTTATCTTTTATTATTTCTATCGAAGCGAGAGTTTCTTCCATCCAGGCACCTCTTATCACGGGGTAGAGAGCTATCTTATTTAAATCTTTTTGAGGGAGATTTCTTAAGTTATATTGATCATAAATAATCCCTATGGCCATCAAAGTTTTATACTAGGAGAATCTAATAGGTGAAGAGAAACGAAACTTTGGAGTGTTATTAATATGGCAGAGTTTGAAGTGGTCATCTCGGATCCAAAAGATGGAAACAGTTACCAGAAGAAAGTAGACGGTCAACACGCTAACAGGCTGATCGGTAAGCAGATCGGCGGCGAGGTAGACGGTATTTTTGTCGGACTTCCGGGCTACAAGCTTAAGGTAACCGGAGGTAGCGATATAGACGGTTTTCCGATGAAAAAAAACATCCCCGGGACCGGTAGGAAAAAAGTTCTCGGTAAAGGCGGAGTTGGCTTCAAAAGCCAGGCTAAGGGTGTGAAAAAAAAGAAATCCATGAGAGGAAACACAGTTTCCGATCAGATAAACCAATTGAATATGAAGGTCATAGAGTCAGGTCCCAAGGAGATACCGGAACTTTTGGAAGAAGAAAAAGAAGAAGGAGAGTAACCGATGAGTCCACCTGAACAACCAGAAGTAAATATCGGAATGGTGGGTCACGTCGACCATGGTAAAACGACGCTGACCGAAGCACTCAGTGGTGAATGGACAGATAGACACTCTGAAGAGACCAAAAGAGGTATCAGCATAAGGCTTGGTTATGCTGATGTTTCGTTTTATAAATGTCTAGATTGTGAAGGAGCAGATGCTTACACTCCTGAAAAAGAATGCCGAACTTGTGGCGGAGAAGCCGAGTTTCAAAGATCCATTTCTTTTGTAGATTCTCCTGGTCACGAAACCTTGATGGCGACGATGCTGACTGGTGCTTCCATCATGGACGGTGCCATACTGGTTATCGCGGCTAACGAGGAATGTCCTCAACCTCAAACGCGAGAACACTTGATGGGGCTAGACATATCTGGAGTAGAAGATATCATAATCGTCCAGAACAAGATCGATCTGGTGAGTACGGAAAGGGCAAAAGAGAGTTACCAAGAGATAAAAGAATTCATCGAAGGTACGGTTGCTGAGGATGCCCCTATCATTCCAGTCTCAGCCCATCACGATGTGAACGTCAATATATTGATAGAGGCGATCCAGGAGGAGATCAAAACACCTGATCGCGATCCAGATGTGCCTCCTAAGTTACCCATAGCTAGATCATTTGATATAAACAAGCCAGGAACTGAAATCTCCAAGTTGAAAGGAGGGGTCATAGGAGGTTCTCTTATAAAAGGTACATTCAATACGGGAGATGAAATCGAGATCAGACCAGGTATTGAGATCGAAGAGGGAGGAGAAAAAGTGTGGGAAGAGTTGACCACCACCATCGAGACGATGAACTCAGGGAGTCTAGAACTCGAAGAAGCTAGACCTGGTGGTTTAATAGGTATTGGAACGATGTTGGATCCTAGTATCACTAAATCTGATTCTCTTTCTGGAAGACTAGCAGGATATCCAGATGAATTACCGCCTATCAAGGACGATTTCGTTATGGAAGTAAATCTTTTCAATACTGTCGTTGGTATGGAAAAAGAGAAAAATGTTGAAAAGATAAAGACTAGAGAACCTTTGATGTTGACTGTAGGATCTTCCACTACAGTCGGTGTAGTTACATCTGCTCGTGAAGACGAAGCCCAAGTGAGATTAAAAAGATCAGTATGTGCCGAAGAGGGAGAAAGGATCGCGATAAGTAGAAGGATAAAAGGAAAATGGCATCTGATCGGTCATGGTGTCATCAAAAGCTGAAATAGATATCATTATTTTCTTTTTTTAGTATGAGAAAGTGGATATAAGAGCTGATTGAGCTAAGTAAGTGTTGATAATCTAGATAAAATGTTTTGAGAATTATAAGGTGAGCAACTGACAGCGGGCCGGGGAACGGTGACCTTCAAACAGCCAGGTT
>JBMCEH010000008.1:0-19773 GCA_048620775.1 Candidatus Natronoplasma sp.
ACCTTCCAATATCTGCAGTGCTAACACATCTAACATTTTTCTTTCACCTTCATTTGATCTATTTTTATTCTATCCTTTTTACCACTACATGCACACCTTTTGCTTCAGTTATTTTAACCTTTTCTCCCTCCTCTATCCTCTCGTCTGCCGTGGCACTCCAGTATTTGCTCCCCACTCTGACCTTCCCCGAAATGTCGTCTGGATCGATATCTTTTACAACCTTTCCCTCTTGACCTTTCAAAGAGGTAGTCATCGTAGTCGTTGGTTTAGTAGGAGGCGAGATATACTGATAGTATTTCATCGAGATGAACATCAAGGGTATAACTATCAAAGCGACTATTAGAGGTGTCCAGAAGCTGTAAAGCTGTCCGGGATAAAGGAGTGTTATGAAACCTAAAGTTATCAAAACACCCGCTGGGATCGCTATGAAGAATCCCGGATCAGCGGCTTCAACGATCGCTAGTATTATCCCTATAGCTATCAGTAATATCCCATAGGTTGTCATGATATTTTGTATAACGAAGCGCGAGTATTTTTATTTTTTCCTATATAGAGAAAAAAAAATCGATTTACAAAAGTAGAAAAATAATAGGGTAATCGGTTTTTTTTGTAAAACTCGGTTCAGGTGCTTTCGATCCTCGGGGCTAGAAGATATCTCACATTTCCATTACCTTCTGCGAAATCGAATTGGATCTTTATAGGATAATCAGCCCCGAGTTCTATACCTAGTATTGTATCTCTAGAAACGCATTTAACCATATCAGAAAAGTAATCCAATGCGAAGAGAGATCTTACCTCTTCATTTGCACTCAGTTCTTCGAGTTCGTCCTCACCGAGTGACATCTCCACCTCGTTTTCATCCTCCTCTGAGAAGATCTCAAATCCATCAGGATTTGCCGTTATAGAGATGTGGTCTGAAATATTTTCTGAAGCCTTTACACCGTTCAGCAGGTGCTCACCTTTGATCCGCAGACTTATAGGAAGGTCTAAACTCGGCACATTTGGATCAGTCATTCCGGCTGTGTCGAGTAAAGGCATCTTCTGCGTTATATTTCTTACATTCATGGTAAGACGATTATCTTCTTCATCGTGAACGATTTTTATTATATCTCCTGAACCTGCGAGTTTTAAAAACTGTTCAATCTTATTCAAGTTCAGTCCTAACTCGGTTTCTTTCGCCTCATAACTCTCGAAACCTTCGCTTTTCAAGGTCAAATCTACCATGGCAACATGGGCAGGGTCGACAGCTTTCAATGAAAGTCCGTTTTCGTCTAGATTTATCTTGACCTCATCCACGATGGTTCCGACTATCTCTACCAACTCTTTCAACACATCTGACTTGATTTCAGCGTTTAACATATAAATCCCCTTGGAAATTCGATTTGCATGTAAATAAGAGGATGGTGATATAAGGGTTATGGTTAATAGAGAGAGGTAGACGGAAAAAAACCGATCATTTAAAATAAAGTTTTAATTTCTATCTCTCTTGATGGACAAACTAAAAGCTCTTGATCTTGAAGGTGAAAAAGTATTAGATGCTGGCACAGGAGCCTGCGGTATGACAAAATATCTTGAAAAGAAAAACGCAGATGTGGTCTCTATCGATCTCAACCGTGAGTATCTAAAAGATTGTCGGTGTCAGACTGATAGCGCACAATTTTTGAGAGCGGACCTCTCAGATCTGAGCACACTTAAGCCAAAAACTTTTGACTATGTGATCTGTAATTTTTTGGTGAGTGCTCTTTCACAGAACAAAGAACTTATTTTGACTTCGGTCTTCCGTGAATTTAAAAGAGTTCTCAAAGACGATGGTCTCCTAGTGATCATCGATTACTATCCTTTCGATGAAGAAAGATGCCTTGCCTCTCTTGACCACTCTCATGTTGAACTTTGGAGATTGGAGAACGCTGTTTACGAGCTTCTTGGGGAAGGACATCTTGAAGAGTATTCCCCTGAGGTATTGGAGAGCGAGTTGTCAGCCCTAAAGTTTGAAAACATTGAAATCATTTCATTACTAGAGCCAGTTTTATGGCCCCCTGATCTTCTTAAAGAGCATGAGATGCTTATAAAGAAAAATATAGAAAAGCTAGACTCTGATCTGATGAAAGAATCTTTGAAAGAAAAATTAGATGAGATAATGGATTCCACTGAAGAAAGAAGGGTCGAATCCGGCGGTATTTACGAATTGAGGGCTAAAAAGTAGTTCACTCTCTTAGTTTTCCGAAAGTGGTGATCCTTTCAGCCAGTGCATTATGTTTATGGATCGATTCTTCACTCTCGCTTTTTACTTCTACATGGACAGAGTCGGGAAAATCATCATACCTTTCTAGTATCCTAGAGAGAATATCTCTCACCACATCTTCAACAAATTTTGGGTTTTTATGGGCTTGGATCACTGCTTCCGCTTCATCCTTTCTTTTCAATATTTCATGGGTTGGGGATGAAAGAGAATCTTCTATTATATCTATCAGATCATTCACTTCTACTTCTTTTTCTGAAGGTACTTCCATCATCAAAGTTGTGTTGTTCCGCTGGTTATGAGTGATGATGGGCATCTCGTCCAACCTGTCTGAGATGTCGCTATATTTTTCTTTGAATTTTTCTCTAACACCTTCCATTGCACAGGGACACGTGGTCCATCCTGTAACGGTGGCTCCGATGTACTTTTTGATTTCTTCGTCTCTATAACCTTCCCCTTTGGCTCTTATCTGGTAATTTTCAAGACTTTTCTTTCCCTTCGGCAACTCTTTCTCTAAAAAATAATCTGATCTTATATCCACTTCAGAGTAAGAGGCGTATTCATGCCTTTCTAAAAGTAGTTGACACATCGTCGCGGCGAGATTTTCTAATCCCTCGACAGGTTCTCTAACCGTTCTATCAACTAGTTCACCTGTCACTTCCACGTTCCTAGACATATGTGACCCTTTTTGGTCCGAAGGAAGATCGACATACACGTCGAGAGTAGCGTTCAATGTCCTCTCCCCCCACGGTCTCTTTACAACGATCGGTTTTTTCACTCCAGTCACTCCAACTCTAGTCAACTTGAATCTCTTTTCAGCTAGTCTGCTTTGTACATCGGTCGAATCTTTCATATTGAGTGGATTCAACTGAAAATTTATAAAAACTTCGGTGGTTTACCCAGAAGATGACCCTGTTATTTATATAACCCCTTTTTCGTAGCTTAAAATGTACCCAAAAATCACGGGGTTATAAAATGCCAGAAGAAAAAGAAGTTGTAGAAAGATTAAAACAGGTCATGGATCCCGAGACAGGGACCGACGTCTATACCATGGGATTGATCTCCGATATCGAAGCGGAGAGTGATTCTGTAAGCTTGACGTTCACTCCAACCAGTCCGTTCTGCCCGATGGGTGTACAATTGGCGGTTAATATCAAGAAGAGCTTAGCGGGTATGGAAGGATTGGAGGAAGACGATATAGATATCACCGTAGAAGGCCATCTAAATTCGGAAGAGATCAACGAGAAATTGGCCAGCGGGGAATTGTAACTGAAGATCTATGAAGATTCATCCTGAATGTGTTCCTTGTCTTTTGAAAAGATGCCTGTACGAGGCTAGACTCGTAGACGATAAAAGAGAGAGTGAAGTCATAAGATCAGCCCTATCCATTTTAGATGAAAATTTTGAAGAGGACGCAGTTTCGGCTGAAGTAGCAACAAAAGTACATGAGAAAGTTTACCAGATATTGAGTAACGATGATCCCTATTTCGAAGTTAAAAAAAGGAGCAACTCGACAGCGGAGAAATTACTTCCGAGAGCGGAAGAGATAGCGGAGAAGGGGTTTAGAGAAGCTGTAATGGTATCTATAGCCGGTAACATCTTGGACTTCGGTTATCGAGACGATATAGCCTCTCCGAAATACCTGACTCAGGAGTTCGAAAACATAATAGATCAGGGTCTAGCAAAAGATGATACCGAGGAGATAGAAAGGCTTCTTGAAGAAGGTAAAGAAGTAATATACTTTACCGATAATGCAGGTGAAATCGTTTTCGATACGGTGTTATTAAAAAAGTTAAAAGAATATGATATCCACCTCACAGTCGTGGTCAAAGACAAACCTATCTTGACCGATGCGACCATGGAAGATGCTTTGGAGTACCACATAGATGAAATAGCTGATCAGCTGGAAACGACCGGCGGATATGCTGTAGGAGTGGATTTTGATCTATTATCCGAAGAGGTGAAGGAAAAACTTGAAAGAGCGGATCTTATCATCGCTAAAGGCATGGCAAATTGGGAGTCATTTTCTGAAATGGATTACTCTCCGATAGCTTTTCTGACTAGAAGTAAGTGTAAACCAGTTTCTGATACCATGAGCGTTCCATACGATGAGAACGTCGCCAAACTATTCAAGTGAGCAATATCTGTAGCCTACTAGTATCTCCGCTGTGACTGACCAAGGTTTCATGAGCCGGTCTGAAATAGAAACTTTTCTATCTGCCCACTGATAGACCGGGGACTCGAAGTCGCCTTTACTGAACCCACCTATGACCACTATGTAATCTTCTGTCCTTGAAAAGATATCTGTAGGATCTCCCTTTTCTCCATCTAGTGTCATCACAATTTTTTTTCCGAACTGTTCATCCAAAGCCTCTATCAGTCCTTTCTCCAATACGTGCACTCCTTGTGGGGTGGTGTCTCCTTTGTTTGCTTCGACAAGGAGCTTTTTGAACTTTTCTAAAGAATCTGGTATGTAAGCGTCAGACTCGAACTGGAAGATCTTCCCGTCTCTAGTATGAATTATAGTCCTCAATTCTTTCTCTTCTGCGAGACCTGAATCCTGGGACAGCAGTAAAGGAAAGTGAACCATTTCGGGTTTGGATCTCTCAGTATGTTTCTTTTCGGCGTCGATTTCGATCTCACAATCTACGAGAGCCAAAGTCAGCATATTATCACGTTATAATCTTTTCCAATTTGTTTTTTTCTATTCCCAGATTGATCTCTCGGGCTATCCTTCTCCCTGTAGATAGATCATCTTCCATCAGATCGGAATAGGGTGAGCCGGATATGAAAGGGTTCGTTCCTGCGACTATTCGTGAAGAGATCTCAAAGACTTCGAATTTCAGATCTTCAGTTACTATACTCTCTAAGCAGAAAGATCCGTAAAGCCCGTCGAAGAGCTCGTAAGCCTTATTTACAACATTTTCTCCCATCTCGAAAACCTTCGGAAGCAAGCTCTCTCTTATCACAACGGGAACGTTGCCCGTAACAACGAAAGAAGGAAAGATCCGCATTTTTTTCAATTCTTCCTGAGAGCCGAGCTTGTAAGTTTCATCTATGTTGCTTTCGTCCCTCCTGTCTATGGATAGCATCTCCAGAACGCCTCTATCCATCTGATAACCTTCCTCTTTGATAGGTGAGAAAAAGTAATGGAGATAATACCGAGTGCCTATAGCGTATTCTTGGATGTGGTATTCTTGATCGTGGTCTATGCCGATTTTGAATTCGTTGTAATCTTTAGCAATGAAGAACCCTTCCCCTCCTTTAGCCCCATGATATTTTACCAGAACCGGCCGGTCTATGTTTTTTGGATCCTCTATTATCTCCGGCATCTTTATCCCAGCGCTGGTCAACCACTCTCTTTCTTTATTCCGGTCAGACTCCCATCCAAGTACCTTCCGGTTTCCAAAAGTGGGAACCTTTAGCTCTTTGAAATTTTCAGCTCCAAGATATTCAACAAAGGAACCGTGAGGAACTACTATCGAGTTTTTTCCCCTAAGTTCTTCCTCTTTATCCATTATTTCTTCATAATCATCGAGAACCATGAATTCGTCCGGCTTGCCTTGTGGGTATGCGTCGTAAAATCTCGGTCTTTCACCAAAGGCGATACCTAAAGTATCGAAACCTTCCTTTCTAGCTCCGTCAAAAATTTGCATACTAGAGTGAGAACAGACAGTAGCAATAGTTATATCTTCCTTGTCGTATTCTTCAAGGATCCTAGATATTTCTTCTTCCGTGACCATATTCTGAATTAAGAAAAGGGGTTATTAATTTTTTCTTTTTCAATCCATATCTGGTTTTATCCTAAGAACTAGAACTCTGTAGAGCGTTAACGGTTTTAACAACATCTTTGTTTTCCCTCACATCGTGTACCCTGAGAATAGATACACCTTTTTCTAATGCCAAGGCAGAAACTGCCAGAGAGCCATATAACCTCTCATCTGCTTCTTTCCCTAGAATCTCGCCTAGGAAACTTTTTCTAGAGGCTCCAAGTAAAATTGGATGACCTAGAGAACAGAACTCTTCCAATCGACGTATTATCTCTAGGTTGTGTTCCACTTTTTTTCCAAAGCCGATACCCGGATCGAGTATTATGTTTTCTTCTCTTATGCCGTTCTCTTTTGCAAATTTTATCCTCTCGTAAAAGTAGGTGGTTATATCGTCGATCACGTCTTCATATCGAGGTGAGTCCTGCATGTTTTTAGGGCTGCCCTGCATGTGCATTATTATGATGGGAACATCCAACTCTGAGATCCTTTCTGCCATGCCTTCTTTCCTCAATCCAAAAACATCGTTCACGATGTCGGCGCCGGCTTTAACGGCTTCTTCCGCCACTTCCGGCTTGTAAGTATCAACTGAGATGGGAATTTCCAGCCTTTCATTTAACTCTTCTATGACGGGCAGGATCCTCCTCAGTTCTTTTTCAGTAGAGATCCTTTCACTTCCTGGCCTGGTGCTTTCACCTCCGATATCGATTATATCTGCGCCCTTTTTTGCCATGGATATCCCTCTTTCCACGGCCTTTTCCACTCTATCGTATTCTCCTCCATCATAGAATGAATCCGGGGTTATGTTTAAAACACCCATAATATTACATTCTTTATCACTCCAGGGCAGATAAGGCTTACTGTGATGGTTTTCGATCGCTTCCTCTATCTCTTCAGCGAGTTCAGGTAGATCGAATGGCTGTTCCCGGAGTTTCTTTTTCACCCTTTCATATTGAGAGGGGGTGCCCATCATCAAGATATCGCTTTTTTCCTCCGAGAGGTCTAAAGCTTCCCAAGGAACCGCGACTTCTCCACCTGCAGAAAGGAATTCCTGTTTTAATATATTCGCTCCTCTAGGGTCGAGATTCTTTGCGGAGACGAGTATCATGTCTGATTTTGGAGCCATTATCTCTATCCCTCTCTTATCGCAGCCCATCTTTTTCAAGAGTCCTTTTATCTCTGTCTGACTCAGATCACTCAATACCCTAGTTTGGAACATATGAAAACAATAGCAGTATTATATATTAAAATCTTTTACTCGTCATCTTTATTTTCGATCATCAATCTAAAGAACGACAACTTGAAATAGATTTTTTAAGATTATAATACGGTGTAGAACATGTCGAATAAAACGATAGAGACCCTCATGGGTCATAGATCCATCAGAGAATATGAAGATAAAAGTCTTTCAGATAAAGAAATTGAGGAGATAGTCAAAGCGGGAAGACAGGCAGCTTTCGTTTCTCAGATGTACAGCGTTATTATGGAAAAGGATGAGCAGGATATACCTTTTGGAGCCTCTGTCCTATTCACAATATGTGTGGACATTAACAAACTTGAAAAAATGATGGACAAACGTGATTGGGACGTTGTCACAAACGACTTAACCCTCCTGCTCTTCGGAATTCAGGATGCTTCGTACATGGCTCAAAATATGGTTATCGCGGCGGAAAGTATGGGTCTAGGCACTTGCTATCTGGGGTCACCGATAAGAACCGCTGGGAACCTCAAAGAGAAATATGATCTTCCTGATAAGGTTTTTCCATTGGTGCAATTAGTCGTAGGATATCCTGCAGAGGATCCTCCGACCAGACCTAGATATCCTTTAAACTTCGTACTATTTCAAGACGGATATCAAGAACTCTCAGATGAGATGATAAAAGAGGCGATGGAGGAGATGGATGAAGGATATCTAGAAGAAGATTACTATCGAAAATTGGATGCTAAGATATCATTGAAGGGAGAGCAATCGGATGATTTCACTTATCAAGACTACAGCTGGACCGAACATATCTCTAGAAAATGGGGCCAATGGTATGAAGATCTTGAAAAACAAAACGAGATACTAGAAGCGTGTGGTTTTGATATCGGAAAAAGAGAAGATTGAAGTCTCTACCTATTGAAGATCGGTCTTTTTACACCTTCTTTAGAGACGTATATCATCTCTTCGTCTTCGGATCGGAATTCCTCTTTAGCTTGCAGGAAGCCGCTCATCCTGACCACCAGCAAGTCGATATGGTGGAGAGCTACAGCCTCTTCTAATCTTGGACTTCTAGGACTGCCCCACTCATAGTCGCCGTGATGTGACAAGATTATGTGGGACAACTTGAGAGCGAGATCTTCTGGAAAATCAGGTATCTCTTCCATCCTTTCTTTTACCATCCTTTCGCACAGGACGGTATGTCCCATCAGTTGAGCTTCATTTGTGAGTTCTATCGATGTATGGGTCTCATATTCTTTGACTTTTCCCATGTCGTGGAGGATCGCTGATGAAAGGAGGAGGTCTCTATCTAATTCAGGATATATATCGGCGAGATTAGCTGCGATCTGACTTTCTATCAAGGTGTGTTCTAAAAGGCCACCAAGATAATTATGATTGTACCTTTTACTATAGGGCGCCTTCTTAAATCTATTTACAAAATCTTCGTCTTTCAGGAACGAAGATACTACTTTGAAGAGATTTTCATCATCGATAGTTCTTGCCAAACGAAGTAGTTCAGCGAACATTTCCTCGATATCTCTTGGACTTGAGGGGATGAATTCCTCTGGTTCGTGATCTTCACACCCCGATTTTTCAATACCGTGAAGTTCTTCTTCATTGATCGAGATCTGTATCTCTCCCCGATAAGAACTGACAGTTCCATTTATATTTACGACGTCTCCAGCCTTAAAACTTTCATACAATTTCCGTACGAACTTCTCTTCATGACCTCCCCAATAGACCACAGGGATCTTACCCGTTTTGTCTCCAACTACAAGTCTAAAAAACCATCCTTTAGCATATTCCTTTGGAGGTCTTTTTTCTTTTATCGCAAATCTATCATTCACGTCTTCGCCTTCAACTAGGTCTTGAACATATTTTTCTTTCTTCAACCTAACACACTCCTAATATTGTTCTTGATGATTTCAGTTATCACCTATATATTCTCCCCTTCCCTTCTCTCCGACGAAGTCTCTATCCTTTACTAAGAATTCACCATTAGAGATGACATTTTGGGGGAATATACCCTGAAAACCCTCAAAAGGACTCCATCCGCATTTGTAATGGAGCTTTTCTGACTCGATGGTTTCTGTATTTCTGAAATCTATGTTTACTAGTTCTGCGTCGAAACCCTCTTTGATCTTTCCTCTTTTCAATCCTAATCTCTTAGCCGGATTTAAAGCAATTTTTTCAATAACTGTTGAAAGATCGATTTCTCCTCTACTCACAGCGTTCAATAAAAGAGGATATATCGTTTCTACTCCTGGAACCCCAGAAGGGGCTTCTGAAAATTCTTCCTTTTCTTCCTCGAGGTGGGGTGCATGGTCGCTTGCTATGAAATCAAATCCTCCTCTTTCAAAGGCTTCCCACACAGAGAATCTATGATTTTCTTTCCTGAGAGGTGGATTTACTTTTCCAAAAGGTCCTAGGAATGCCTCTTCACTAAGGAACAGATGGTGTGGAGTCACCTCGCTCAAGAAACCATATTCTTTTGTTTTATCTAAGCTATTCTTTGAGGTGAGATGACAGACATATTTGTCCCCCTCTGGCAGATCTTTCAGTTTATCTATGGATTTCAATTCGCTCTCTAGCGGTCTGTGTTGGTTGTGCTCCTTTAGATCTTTCCCTTTTTTGTTGAAAAGATATTCATCTTCGCAGTGAAAGGCGACTTTCGCATTGTGAGAATAAGCCTTTGTAAGCAAGGTATTCAATTCTTTTTTTTCTATCTTTTGATCTCCTGTAGAGGATGCCATGTAGATTTTGAAAAAATCGGTAAGTTGGGCTATCTTTTCGACTTCTTCACTCAATAGACCATAGAGCCCAAAGTCGATCACCGATTTTTCATTTCCTATCTTTATCTTTTTTTTCAATCTCTGGTAGGTGTCTGTTGGAGGATCAGTGTTGGGCATATCCATTACGGCAGTTATACCACCACAGGCCGCGCTAACGGAACCTGTGTAAAAATCTTCTTTTTCTGTCATCCCTGGCTCTCTAAAATGGACGTGCATATCTATACCTGCTGGAAGTATGACTCCCTCAAGATCTATCACTTTCTTACTGCTTTTCAAATTTTTCTTGACAAAATCGATATTTCCTTCCTCGATGCCGATGTAGCAGTTTTCGTAGCTCCCATCGATATAGGCGGTTCCTTTAATTATCATCTATATCCCTTTTAACGACCTCTCCATAAGGTTCTTCTTCTTTGAATATGACTCCCTCAAACATCTCTATCTCGCAATCGCCTTTTTTCCATTCCTTAGGATTGAGACCCGCCTTCCTGCAGGTGTGATGTAAGAACTGTTCTTCGTCCCAACCTTGATCTACTGCCACTTGTGGTAATAAGATACCCCTTCTTGGCCCTTTTGCTGCGATGAGACCGTGTTTTCCACAAGTGATTTTTTGAGGAAGGTCGGCAGGATCTTCAAATTCTACGTTTTCGGGAGGCGTTAAGAGACTGACCTCTACGATCACCGATTCAAGTTCCTCTTCTCTTAGAGGAGAAAATCTAGGGTCTCTTGTGGCACTCTGAGCACCTTGGATTATGGCGTCTTTCAACGGATAGATCGGCTCGGGATAACCTATACATCCCCTGAGTTCTTCCGAGGGATGCTTATTTATGGTGACGAAAGCTCCCATCTTTTCATCGAACTTCTCCGGTAGATCGATATTTGGTATGCTTTCATATTTGACAGTGCACTCTATCGCTTTCCGAGCGAGCTTGACGGCATATTCACCATCTTTTTGATTGAACATATTTTTACCAAATAGATATTAGTCAATATTTAATTTATGGGGCTCGTAGGCCTATCACGCCCTCATTGAAAGAGCCTTTGCTCTCCTACCGAAGAATTTATTTATCCCGGCATGGTTTAATTCTTGGGACATAGAGATGAGCAGAAAATTTATTCGGTTTTGATATTGATGGATTAATGACCGGAACCTATAAATAAACCCTTGCATAATAGTGCATACGTACAAAGTTAGTAGAAATATCATAACTCACGATAGTCACCCTCCCTCCCTTTTTTTTTCAAAAGGGATACGAGGGCTTATCCCTTCACTATAACCCCCCTCCCTCATTATATTTTTTTCATGAGCGGATATCTTTGGCACTTTTCACAAAAAGTTGCTAGGAGCGTAAAGAAAAAACGTCAGCGATATGGGGTAAGGTTTATAACCACATTGTTTATTATGACGGTTGGTGAAAGAGAATGAAGCCAGGTCAAATGGGATATGATCGAGGAATAACGGTCTTTTCGCCGGACGGTCGCCTTTTCCAGGTAGAATATGCTAGAGAAGCCGTGAGCAGAGGTACGACAACGGTAGGCGTCAAGGTGAAAGACGGTGTAGCGTTAGTGGTCGATAAAGACGTTCCAAGTAAGTTAGTCGAGCCCAAATCTATAGAGAAGATTTACAAGATAGATAAAAAGATAGGTATAGCTACTTCCGGATTAGTGGCGGATTCTCGCATTTTGGTGGATCAGGCGAGAACTGTGGCTCAGATTAATAGGGTTTCTTATAATGAAAGGATAGATGTTAAGAGCTTGGTTAAGCAGGTATCTGATTATAAACAGACTTATACGCAGTATGGAGGTGTCCGCCCATTTGGAACCGCCTTACTCGTCGCAGGAATCGATGATAATGGAACACACATGTATGAAACAGATCCAAGCGGAGCGAACATGGCTTATAAAGCTGTCAGTATCGGTAGTAACAGGGAAGAAGTTCAAGAGGTCTTCAATCAGGAATACGAAAATGACATGAATTTGGACGAAGCTATCGACCTGTCCTTAAGAGGTCTTCAAAGGGCGGATGAAGGTGAACTAGATGCAAGATCTCTAGATATCGGTACGATCACTGAGGAAGAAGACTTTAGAAAACTTGAAACCGAGGAGATAGAAGAATATATATCCTTGCTGCAATAAGGAGGAAATCACTTGGGAAAAAAGGACTTTCAAAAGGAACACACGAAGACTCTCCTAGATGATTACGTTATAGGGAGACTTCAATCTCATGGCGAGACATTTGAGATAATGATAGAACCCGATGCAGTTGAGCGTTTCAAAAATGGCGAGGAAGTCGATCTGGTAGAGAATATGCCTGCCGAAAAAGTTTTTACAGACGCAGTCAAAGGGCAGAGAGCCCCTGATCATATGATAGACAGAGCGTTTGAGACAAAAGACATCGAAGAAATTACCAAGAAGATATTGAAGGACGGACAAGTTCAACTCACCACTGAGCAGAGGAATAAAAGACAAAAACAAAAAAGAAAAGAGATAGTGGATAGGATCGCTAGAAATTCCTATAATCCACAAACCGACACCCCGCATCCACCCAAACGGATCGAGAACGCTATGGTGGAGGCAAATGTTCACATAGACCCTTTTAAACCCGTGAGTAAACAGATGGATGACGTTATCGAAGAGATAAGAGATCTTATACCGTTGAGTTTTGAGGAAAAGAGTTTTTCTGTCACTATAAGGGGAGATCTTCAAGGGAAGATATACGGACATTTGAAAAACATGGGCAACATCGAAGACGAAGAATGGTTGAATGACGGCAGGTGGCAGGCTATAATCCAGATCCCTGGTGGGATACAGGATGAATTTTATGAAAAGATAAATGATATCACTAAAGGTGAAGCTGAGATAGAGGAGATAGATTGGTAATATGATGATTTATGAGGTGAGAAAATATGAGTTCTAAAGAAGTTGATAGAGATATCCTTCTCCCTGGCGATTCGGTTGAAGAAGACGACCTAAAGCCCGGAAGAGGGATGTTCAAAGAGGATGGAAATATATATGCTTCTAGATTGGGAGTGAAAAGGGTCCGATCAGGTTATATCAATGTAGCTGCCCAAAGTGGTAGGTACGAACCACAGGAAGGCGAGAAGGTTATCGGAACCGTGACTGACATCAATTCATCATTTTGGATGGTTGATGTCAATGCCCCTAATCTGGCAGTCTTGCATGTTAATGATGTACCATGGATGGTGGATTACGGAGACACCGCTAGTTATATAGAAGTAGGAGATGCTCTGTTAATCAAAATAACCAGTGTTGATGAGCAAAATAAGATGCAGATCACCATGGACGAAGAAGGCCTGAAAAAACTTACTAACGGTCAGATAATCGAGATCCCTCCTTCACAGGTGCCTAGAGTTATAGGGAGAGGAGGATCCATGATATCCATGCTGAAGAAATACACTGACTGTAAGATATTCGTCGGACAGAATGGAAGGATATGGATCGACGGTGATCTCGATGGTCAGTATCTAGCTGCTAAAGCAATAAAGATGATAGAAGAGAACGCTCAGGCGGTGGGACTGACCGACCTAGTGAAAGAGTTCCTAGAAAAAAATACAGATAGGGTTTGATTTATATGATTTTGATTTCATTAGATAATACAATTTTTGGAGGTAAGAAGTATGGGAAGTAATGAAGATATCGAATTGCTTAAAGATGGAGAAAGGATAGATGGTCGAGCTTTTGATGAATTAAGAGACATAAATATTGAGGCAGGAGTCCTTAAAAGAGCGGACGGTTCAGCTTACATAGAATGGGGTAAGAATAAGGTGATGGCCGCCGTTTACGGTCCGAGAGAGATGCATCCCAGGCATGCACAAGAGACCACTAAAGCTGTAGTGAGGGCTCGATACAACATGGCTGCTTTTTCAGTTCCAGATAGAAAAAGACCAGGACCCGACCGACGTTCTATTGAGATAAGTAAACTCATGTCAGAAGCTCTAGAGAAAGTTGTCTTCACGGAGAAGTATCCTAGATCCGTGGTAGATGTATTCGTAGAGGTTCTACAGGCGAGTGCAGGCACAAGATGTGCGGGACTTACCGTGGCTTCTGTGGCCCTAGCCGATGCAGGGATACCGATGTCAGATTTGGTTGCAGGTTGTGCATCTGGAAAGATAGAGGGTCAGGTCGTATTGGACCTGGGAAAGAATGAAGACAATTACGGACAAGCTGACGTACCTATAGGATACATACCCAGGACAGAGGAGTTATGTCTCTTACAGATGGACGGAAACCTGACTATTGAGGAGTACGAAGAAGCGATGGAATTGTCCATCGATGCCTGCGAGGAGATATATGAAATACAGAGAGAAGCTTTGAAGAACAAATATTCAACACATCTTGACAAAGATGAGATCGAGGAATTGAAGGAGGAGGTGGAATAGATGAAAGAGATACTTTCGAATATCACTAAGGATTATCTTTACAGATTGCTGAAGGAAGGCAAGAGGATCGATGGAAGAGACCTGATCGAGTACAGAGATCTCCAAATAGAATCAGATTGGGCCGATTCGGCCGAAGGTTCTGCGAGAGTTAAGCTCGGTGATACCGATGTGATCGTCGGCATAAAGATGGACGTCGGCGAACCGTTTCCCGATACACCGGATAAAGGCGTTCTTACAACCGCTGCTGAACTGATCCCTATGGCTTCACCTGAATACGAATCTGGTCCGCCCGGAGAAGATGCAACTGAATTGGCAAGGGTGGTAGACCGCGGGATAAGAGAGAGCGGTGCGGTGGATACTACCGAGCTTTGCATAGAAGAAGGTGAAAAGGCATGGGTTATCTTCATAGATATCCATGTGCTGGATTTTGACGGGAATCTTTTCGACGCTGCAGGTATAGGCGCTATGACGGCTCTGATCGATGCCGATGTGCCAGCTTCAGACTTCGACGATGCGGAAGAAGATGAGGACTATCCTCTGCCGATCGAACATATAGTTGTACCCACAACATTCACGAAGATAAAGGATCAGATAATCCTTGATTCACAGCTGGAGGAGGAAAAGATAGCCGATGCACGTTTGACAGTTACTTTCAATGAGGAAGATGAGATCGTAGCAATGCAGAAGGGTCTTAGAGGAGTCTTCAAGTACGAGGATACTATGGAATGTATAGAGAAAGCCAAAGATATAGGCAAAGGGATGAGGGAGAAGATCCTCGATGAAGTCGACAGGGAAAACATTTAAATATACACTTGATAACCTACAAGGCAAAAGGGGTAAGTAAAGATGGCTAAAAAGAAGAAAGGGGTCGGCAGTACAGGAAGACTCGGTCCCCGGTATGGAGTCAATGTCAGGGCCTCTCTCAAGGAAGTCGAAGAGGCAAAACGATCAAAATATGAATGCCCGAGATGTCATCACGATCAGGTGGAAAGAGAGAGTACAGGTATTTGGAACTGCAGTCGCTGTGATCTGACCTTTGCGGGTGGAGCTTATAAACCTCGTCTTGGAAGGAAAATCCAGAGGAAAGTAGAAAAAGAGGAGGAATGAGACCATCTTTCGATGCTATATATGTAATGAGAAGGTCACTACAGACGTGGACACTGTAGGAATCCAATGTGAAAATTGTGGTGGTCGGGTCTTCTACAAAGAGAGGCCTAACGTGAAGAAAGAATTGAAGGCTAGATGAAGATGAAGAAGGCTACGCTGGCCTTTTCGGAACTCGATTCGATAGAGGCTCTTGAAGCTCTAAAACCAGAGGCCGAGGAGGGTATGAAAAGGGTCGAGATAGATATCTCGTCCGAATCAGCCCGGATAGATATCTTGGCTGAAGATACAAGAGCGTTAAGAGCCGCTTTGAACTCTTATCTGAGATGGTTAGACATCTCAAATAAGATCACAACTGAATATAATAAGTAAAAATATATGGAGGAAAAAAACATGTCGATGTCGCAAGAAGATGTACAGAACGAAGTAGCGAAAGCCCAACAGCTTCAGCAGCAACTGCAGATGGTGATGCAGCAG
This sequence comes from Candidatus Natronoplasma sp., assembly GCA_048620775.1. GTDB lineage: Archaea > Thermoplasmatota > Thermoplasmata > Halarchaeoplasmatales > Halarchaeoplasmataceae > Natronoplasma. The sequence goes on from JBMCEH010000008.1 coordinate 15,978, forward strand.
AAACAGAGGCTGGAGGAAAAAACCGAAGACCTCAAGATAGCCCTTGAAGAGTTGGAAAGAATAGACGATGATACAGAGCTTTATCAAGAAGTCGGAGAGATATTGGTCAATGTCGAAGATAATCAGGAGATGAAAGAGGAACTCGAGGAGGAGAAGGAATCCGCTGAAGTCAGATTGAAATCTTTGAAGAGCAAGGAGGAAAAACTTCAGAGCCAATTCAAAGATATACAGCAAAAATTGAGCCAACAGATGGGTGCTATGCAGCAGGGTGCTCCCGGCGGCCAGTAGATGGAAATAGAAAAGGATGAAGAGATCCTGTTTTTGATCCATCAACATGCAGACCCAGATGCTATCGGTAGTGCATACTTTCTGCAGAGAAGATGGGGCGGAAAGATAGCTTCGCCTACAGATGCGAGCAGCACGGGCAAAAACCTCTTAAATTTTCTTAGCTTTCAACTCTACAATGAAGTCGATTTTTCTGAATTCGATCGTATCGTTATCCTTGACACCCCTGATCCCGCACAATTGGAGCCATTTGATCCTCCAGAAGAGAAGAGATTTGTAATTGATCACCATCTAAATTCTTCATGGGATGAAGATATATTTTTCAGAGATAGAACTTCATGCTGTGAAATAGTTTACGAGATGGAGGCACCGAAAGAATTGACTAGAGAAGAAGGCATCGCTTTGATAAGTGGTATTTTTACAGATAATTCTTCTTTACGTAGAGGAACATCTGGGACGTTTCGAGTTCTGTCAGAGATTATGGAAAAAGCTCGCGTCACATTGGATGATGTGAGATCAGTCCTTTTCGATGAAAGGTCTTATTCTGAAAAGATAGCTCGCTTGAAAGGAGCCCAAAGGTCCTCGTTTCGTGAAGTCAACGGCTGTATTCTCGTTAAAACAGAAATAGGAGCCTTTGAGGGCTCCGTCTCCTCTTATCTTTTGAGAGGTGGTGCAGACATAGCATTCAGCGGATCTGAAAACGAGGACGGTTTTAGAATATCAGGTAGAGCTGTAGAAGATATGTTGGAGTGTGGAATAGACCTAGGAAGATTGTTCAAATCTATCCAGGAGGATAATCCTGAAGTTTATGGTGGAGGTCATCCAGGCGCTGGTGTTTTGACTGGAGAAGGACCTGTAAAAAAATATTTAGGTCTCTGCATCGAAAAGATAATTGATGAGATAAAAAATAGAGGTCTTGGAAAGTCGAAAGATTGATTCATTCTCTTTCGGGGTAGGCTCTTTCGATCAGAGCTTCCTTTCCCTTGAATCTGTCCCTGATCGGTTCTAATATGTGGGTGAGTTCTCTTGCAACTGCTTTTTTCAGGTCTTGAGGGTGGAGATCTCCTGAAAGGTAATCTTTTTCGACCTCTTCGTAATTCTTATAAACAAGGTCACCGCCCCACTTTTCCGGTCTTTCGATCACGAAGTCTTTGTTTTCGGATCGCAGGACCGGCATGACGAGCATCTTGAGGTGTTCTAAAATGCCGTTGTTCTCTTTCTCTCCCTGGGGACAGTAGGCGTCCATGATCTTCTGTTCTATCGTATCGGGTTCGTCTAAAAGGTCTATCTTCGAACCTTTTTCCGAAGCACTCATCTTTCCTCCTGTAAGGCCGGTCAATAAAGGTGCGAAAACACATATCGGCTTTTTATAGCCGAGGTTCGGCAGTATCTCTCTTGAAAGCATGTATATCCCCCTCTGATCGATACCTCCGTAGGCTACATCCGCATCTAAAGCATAAACATCTTGGGTTTGGAGTAGAGGATAGAGGAATCCGCCAAGTTTAGGGTTGTCTCCGTATCTCACCACTTCTGCAGCCGCTCTCTTACATCGGTTCAACGTAGTGTCTGCGGACATTCTCAACACGTTCAAGAGGTAGTCTTCTTCAAGTTCAAATTCGCTGCCTTGGACAAAATTTAGATCATTCCAATCCACACCGGTGGCCTCCATCATCCCCTTGATGCATTCTTCATAATATTCACTCCTTGCATCTAACAGTTCGAAAGGACTCTTTAGATCGTCGAGATGAGCGTGAAGGTCCGCGAGGAGAACGGTGAACTCAAAACCCGCTCTGAGGAAGTCTGCTATCTTTCTATGGGTTATGAAATGGCCGGTGTGCATCTTTCCTGTAGGTGCGTCACCGATGTAAGCTATTGGCTTTTCTTTTTCTTGGAACAGTTCTCTCAACTCCTCTTCGGTGACAATTTCTTCAGTGTTTTTCGTGATCAGTTTTATGCGTTCTTCTATATCCATCGGATAGGTTCAGTAGATGATCATATGTAAATCTTTGGTTTATCATTGCTCAGTTCGAAATCGTAGGCTGCGTAAGAAAAATTTATATGGATAACCCTTAATCATCAAACGATAAGATGGTGGAAAATGATGAGGAGATATTTTATCTCGATGATTTCGATCTCACCGGGAAAAAGGTGTTATTGAGAGTAGATATAAATTCTCCTCTTGATCCAGAGTCCGGAAGGATATTGGACGACTACAGGATTAGAAGTCATCTTGAGACCATCCGAGAGCTTTCCGATTCTAAATTGATCATAGTTGCTCATCAAAGCAGGCCTGGCAAGAATGATTTCACCACGACGGAACCCCATGCAAATAGGTTCTCTAAGTTATTGCGGAAGAGGGTCGATTACGTTGATGGTCTTTTCGATAAAAATGTTTTGAATAAAATAAGGGATATGTGGAAGGGAGAGATACTGCTCTTGGAGAATGCTAGATTCTTTTCTGAAGAGACTTATCTGAAGGGTGTAAAAGATTGGGAGAAGCAGAAGAACACCCATATAGTTCAAAAGCTCGCACCCGAAATTGATTTTCACGTTCATGATGCATTTGCCGCTGCACACAGAGCCCAACCCACTCTAGTAGGTTTTTCAGAAGTTGTTCCGACTCTAGCTGGTAGGGTGATGGAGGAAGAGTTGGAAAATTTGGGGAAGGTTTTCACGATGGACGATAGGCCAAAGGTTGCCTTTTTAGGAGGGATGAAAGCGGACGATTCCATCGAAATTTCGAAACATATGCTTGAAAGCGGAAGCGCGGATAAGATCTTAACTGGCGGTGTTGTTGCTAACGTGTTTCTTATGGCCGCTGGAAATGAACTGGGTAAAGGTAATAGAGAATTCTTGAGAGATGAATTCGACGATTATGAAAAAATTGTTGAAGAAGCTGGAGAAGTTCTAGAAAGCTGGCCGAATAAAGTGAAAATGCCTATCGACGTTGTCTTGAATGAAGATGGTAACCGTAATGGAAAACCACTAGAGGAATTACCCTCCAAATATCCTGTATTTGATATCGGGCTAGACACGATGATGGAATATAAGAAAGAGATCGAGGATGCTGCTCTTGTGGTCGTGAACGGACCAGCAGGTGCCTTCGAGATGGAGGAATTTTCTATAGGGACCAAAGAGATCTTCAGGAGTGTCGCTCAATCAGATGCGTATTCTATAGTTGGTGGAGGTCACAGCACGGCTGTTCTAGAAAATTTAGGTTTATCCGAAAGTATAGACCATATATCTACCGGTGGAGGATCTTGTATCAATTTCTTAGCAGGCAGAGATCTTGAAGGAGTCGAAGCTCTCCGCCGTTCTAAGAAAGCTTTCGGTGATTCGTAAGAGAGGGAAATCAGTTGTTTGAAGACGAAAGATTTATTTTGTTTGTATTGTAACCTCTCTGTAGATAAGCGGATTGCAACTTTCGCTTGAGCCAAGCTCTCGCGATGCCACCGTAGGAGCCAAAAACTTTATGTTTTTGGCGACTAGGTGGAATTTGCTTACAAATTGC